>JAYEOQ010000075.1:0-17720 GCA_034723215.1 Campylobacterota bacterium
AACCAAAAAGTACTAAAGGTAGAGCATTTTTAGAAGTGCCAAGAGGGGTGCTGTCTCACTTTGTAAATATTGATGATCAAAAGATAAAAAACTACAGTGTAATAGCACCAACAACATGGAATGCAACTCCAAAAAACTTTGATGGCTTAAGAGGTGCATATGAAGAAGCACTTGTAGGTATAAAACTAGAAGACCCTTCTAAGCCTTTAGAGGTATTAAAAGTACTTCACTCATTTGATCCATGTTTGGCATGTGCAGTTCATGTTATGGATGTAAAAGGGCAGGAGCTTAGTTCTTATAAGATAAAAACAGCAAATATATGAGAATAAATTAGATTGATTACAAAAATAGATAGTTACTATATTATTATAAAAGGTTTGGTTCAAGGTGTAGGGTTTAGACCTTTTATATATAACCTTGCTGTTTCTATGAATCTAAAAGGTGAAGTGTATAATGAATCTAACGGTGTTCATATAAAAATAGATTGCTCTAAAAATAAACTAGAAAATTTTATTAAATCTATTAAAAATGATAAACCTAGATTAAGCCAAATAGAGGCTATAGAGTATTTTAAAATAGATGAAAAGATAAGCTATGATGATTTTATTATATCATCAAGCTCAAAAAGTTCAAAAGTAACTGTGACAATGCCACTTGATACTTGTATGTGTGAAGATTGTAAAGATGAACTATATGACAAGAGTAACAGACGATACAACTATCCTTTTATAAACTGTACAAACTGTGGTCCTAGATATACACTTATAAATAAACTTCCCTATGATAGAAAAGATACTTCAATGGTAAGATTTAAGATGTGTAAAGAGTGTGAAGAGGAATACAAAGACCCATCAAATAGAAGATACCATGCACAAGTTACATCTTGTAAAAATTGTGGACCAGTATTAAAGTTAAGAGATAAGAGTGAAGAGGTAAGAGTTAGCGATGATGAGATTATTGATAAGGTTGTAAAGCTTATCAAAGATGGATATATTTTAGCTATAAAAGGTATTGGAGGGTATCATCTGGTTTGTGATGCTACAAATGAACAAGTTGTTCAAAAGCTAAGGGATAGGAAAAAAAGAGCTCATAAACCATATGCAGTGATGGTAAAAGATATTAGTTCTGCTAAAAATATAGCTTTGATAAATAAGCAGGAGAAAGAACTCTTAGAATCAAAAGAGAGACCAATAGTACTACTAAAAAAACTACAAACTACAAACTACAAACTACCATCTAACATAGCTCCTAATATAGATAAAATAGGTCTATTTCTCCCATACACACCATTACACCAAATGCTTATGGATAAAATAGACAGCCCCATAATAGCTACAAGTGCCAATAGAAGCGGTGAACCTATTTGTACAAATTCACAAGATATAGATGAAATAAGTGATATTTGGGACTATTGTATAGATCATAACAGAGATATATACAATGGCTGTGATGATAGTGTAGCTACCGTAATAGATAAAAAAACAGTTTTCTTTAGAGTTGCACGAGGGTATGCACCTGTGACTTTTAATTTTGATGACAATCATGATAAAAATATATTGGCATTAGGGGCAAATCAAAAGTCAACAGTAACATTTGCGTATGAAAATAAAGCTGTAGTATCTCCATACCTAGGTGATCTTGATAGTATAAAATCTATAGAAAATTATGAAAAAAATATAGAAAATTTTAAAACTATATATGGGCTAGAATCACAACAAATAGTATGTGACAAACATAAAGAGTATGAGAGCTATAAATATGCTTTAAAAACAAACACAGAGTTTCAATCTATTCAACATCATTATTCTCATATCTTATCTGTAATGGGTGAAAATAATATCTACCATAAGGTACTAGGGGTGGCTTTTGATGGAACTGGACTTGGGTGTGATGGTACACTTTGGGGTGGAGAGTTTTTGTATGGAGATAGAAAAAGCTATGAAAGAGTTGCATATATAAAGCCTTTTAAACTTTTAGGCGGTAGTAAAGCTGTAAAAGAGCCCAGACGATGTGCTTTATCTTTTCTTTTTGATCTGTATGGTAAGGATACTTTAACTATGGATCATAAAGTGGTGAAACAGTTTTCAAAAAGTGAACTAAATATCCTTTACAACTCATGGTCTAAAGGTCTTAATGCCCCTTTATGTTCATCTATGGGAAGAGTTTTTGATGCAGTAGCATCAATTGCTGATATAGTTCATACTTTAAGTTATGAGGGACAAAGTGGCTCACAGATGGAAAGTTTTTATGATAAAAATATAAAAGAGTGTTATCCTTTTAGTGTTACAAATGGAGTAATAAACATAGATCAAATGATAATGCAGATGATAAATGAAACTAATAAGCATCTCATAGTCTCAAAGTTTTTGAATACTATTGTAAATATAATTCAAATAGTATCAAAAGATTTTGATACTGATGTTGTATTAAGTGGTGGAGTTTTTCAAAATATAATTCTATTGGAACTAATAAAGAAAAAAATACCAAATATAGTTTTACCACATAAACTTCCATGCAATGATGCTGCTATAAGTTTTGGTCAGATGATATGGGCAAAGGAGAATAATATTGTCTAAAGATATAGTAATAGGTATAGGAAATATACTTTTTAGTGATGATGGTATTGGTGTATTTACAGCAAAAGTTTTAAAAGAGCATTATAGTTTTTCTAATGATTTAGAGATAGTAGATGGTGGTACTTTAGGAATAGGGCTTGTTAATTACTTTAGTGAGTATGATAATGTTTTGATACTAGATACCATATCACTAGATGATGAAGTGGGATCTATATATAGTTTTCCTTCACGAGAACTTTTAAATCTTGAAGGGTTTAAAAATACTGCTCATGAGGTTGAAGTGGTAGATATGCTAAGAAGTACTAGCTTACTTGAAAATTGTGCAAGGGTGCAAATATGTGCCATAGTACCAGAAGATATAGTGAGTGTTTCTATAGGGTTAAGTGATGAGATAGAAAAATATTTTGATAGCTATTTAGAAACTGTAATAGAAGAGATAAAAAATATGGGTATAGATGTAGTAAAAAAGGATGACTATAGTTTAGAAAAAATAGCAGATGGGTTTACAAAATGGAAATAGGGTTGTTGTTGATATTTTGGTATGGGGTATTACATGCTTTTGGACCTGATCATCTGGCTGCAATTGCAGATTTTTCAATTGGTAAATCTAAACGAAAAACATTTGCTATAACCTTTGCATTTGCCTTGGGACATGGAGTGATGCTGTTTGTTTTTGCAAAAGTTTTGCAAAACTTTGATATATCAGATCATCTTTTGTCTTATGGTGATACAATAAGTGCTATTGTTATATTTGGTATGGGGATTTATATACTTTTTATGGTATTTACTAATAAAATTCACTTAAAGGTTCATAAACACAGCAACGAAGAACATATACATATTTGGTATGGAAAGGAACATAAGCATAACAACAATGCACTTGTATCTGCACTTACTATTGGTGCTTTGATGGGAATAGGCGGTGCTAGAGGAGTATTAGTGGTATTTGGTGTTACTGATGTTCATAGTGTAGGCTTTGATATTATACTTATGTTTATCTTAGGTGTTAGTGTTGTTTTTATGTTTATTGGAGTTGTTGTTTTGTATATAAACAAAAATCTTTTACATAATCTTACAAATGTAAAAAGAGTATTTGCAACAGTTGGAGTCATATCAGTTGTAGTTGGAACAATGAGTTTTTTTACACCCCATTCTCATGCTTTGATGATAGAGCCTATAATTAAAGAACTAGAAGATCATAAGCATCCCCATGCTACAGATATAGATTTTGACAATGCAGAAGATTTAGTAGCAAGCAAAGATACTGCTGATATAACATACGCTCAGATGATGAGACAGATGGGTGAAGCACTTAAAATGGTACAAGAGGGTATCATAACACAAAATCAGCTTTTAGTAGAATCTGGTGTATATCTTATAGATTCACATCCTGCACCAAAAGAGAAACCTTGGATGATAATGGATCCAAAAGATACAGAGAGTTTTAAAAAGTCACTTATCTCATATGATAAACTTTTGCATGTTGCTACAAGTGAAGTATTAAAATCAGTAAATAAAAAAGATTGGATAGATGCAAATGAAAAACTATATAATCTTTCAAATCATTGTATCTCATGCCATAGTGTATGGAAAATAAAGTTAAAAAATAAAAGGAAATAATATGTGTAAAGATTGCGGATGCAGTATAACAGATCATGATCATAGTGAGGAACAACCTCACCATCATCATCACCATAATAAAATGGAAAATATCCATGCCAACCCACAGTTAAATGATAAAAAAACTGTAGATGTGATAAAAAAGATACTGGATAAAAATGACCATGAAGCAGCTCATAATAGAGCACATTTTGAAAAGCAAAACGTATTGGCAATAAATCTTATGAGTAGCCCCGGAAGTGGTAAAACTACACTTCTTGAAAAAATGAGTGATATTGCAGATTTTAAATATGGTGTAATAGAGGGTGACTTAGAAACATCAAGAGATGCTGATAGATTAATTGCATGCGGAATACCAGCTTATCAGATACAAACAGGTTCAGCTTGTCATCTTGATGCTTTTATGGTACACAAGGGGCTTCATGATATGCCATTAGAGGATATAGATGTATGTTTTGTTGAAAATGTAGGAAACCTTGTATGTCCAGCATCTTATGATGTAGGAACACACTTAAATATAGTACTTGTAAGTATCCCAGAAGGGAGTGATAAGATTGTAAAATATCCTGTGATGTTTAGATCTGCTGATCTTATACTTATAACAAAAACAGATCTTTTGCCTCATTTTGATTATGATATAGAAGCGGAGAAAAAAGAAGCTAGAAAACTAAAACCAAATGTGGATATTTTAGAAGTAAATATACATGATGAAGAATCATTAAAAAGAGTTGTAAATTGGATAGAATTTAAACGAACAATGCGATAGATAAGTTAAAAAGTAAGAATTAAAAAGGATAAGAAATGTGTCTTTCAATACCTAGCAAAGTAACAAAAATAGATAAAGAAAAAAATACAGCTACAGTTGACACCATGGGTGTAAGTCGTGATGCTTCACTTGATCTTATGGAAGAAGATAGTGTAAATATTGGTGATTATGTACTTTTACATATAGGTTTTATTATGAATAAAATAGATGAACAAGATGCTTTAGCCTCCTTGGAAACATATAAAGAGATACTAGATGCCTTAGATAGTGAAGAGTTGGAACAAACTATTCATGAAAGTGATAATTGCTCCAATAGAGTGAGTAGTTAAAAGTTATGGAATTAAATCTTAAAGACTTATATGATGGTTTTAGACAGTCTGATGTGATAAAGTCATATGCAAAGCTTATAGAAAAAGAGGCTTTAAAACTACAAAAGCCTATAAATATTATGGAAGTGTGTGGAGGTCATACCCACTCTATTATGAAATATGGACTTAATCAAATACTACCTTCAAATATCAACTTCATACATGGTCCTGGATGCCCTGTATGTGTGATGCCAAAGCAAAGAATAGATCATGCAATCACATTATCATTATTGGATGATGTGATACTTGTAACTTTAGGTGATATGATAAAAGTACCTGGAAGTGATGGAAGTTTGCAAGATGCAAGAGCTAAGGGTGCTGATGTTAGGTTTGTTTATAGCCCACTTGATTGTTTAAAAATAGCTACTCAAAACCCTGATAAAAAAGTGATCTTTTTTGCAATTGGCTTTGAAACAACTACCCCTATGACAACAGCACTTATAAATCAGGTGACACAAAAAGATATAAAAAATATTATTTTTCATATCAATCATGTCACAGTACCACAGCCTATGAGGGTGTTGCTTGATGATCCTACAAATAATATAGATGCTTTTATAGGACCAAGCCATGTAAGTGTGATAAGTGGAAGTAAGATATATGATGAGTTTGCTTCAAAGTATAAAAAACCAGTTGTAGTAAGTGGTTTTGAGCCTGTAGATGTGATGCAGTCTGTTTATATGATAGTAAAACAGATAGTTGAATCACGATGTGAAGTGGAAGTACAATATACAAGAAGTGTAACAAAAGATGGAAACTTAGTAGCTCAAAAACTCAATGATAAATATTTTAAAATAAGAGATAGTTTTACTTGGAGAGGTATAGGAGACATACCATTTAGTGCTTTAAAACTAAAAGATGAGTATTCTAATTATGATGCAGAAGTTATCTATAGTAATATCTTAGCTACAAAGCAAATAGATGACCATAAGCTTTGTATTTGTGGAGATATACTAAAAGGTAAAGCAAATCCAAAGGATTGTAAGGTGTTTGGGACAGTGTGCAAGCCTACAAATCCTTTAGGTTCTTGTATGGTAAGTAGTGAAGGGGCTTGTTCGGCATATTATAAATATGGTGGAATTTTATAATGGATTTAAAAAATAAAGTAATATAGGAATAATAATGGACAAAATAAAACTTTCCCATGGTAATGGAGGTGTAGAAAACAATGAGCTTATCTCAAAAGTATTTTACAAAGCATTTAAAAATGATATCTTAGAAAAAAGTGAAGATGCAGCTATTATCCATGGTGGAGAGCTTGCTTTTTCAACGGATAGTTTTACAGTTACACCTTTATTTTTTGCTGGAGCAGATATAGGTAAACTTGCTGTTTGTGGTACTTGTAATGACTTAGCTATGATGGGAGCTAGACCAAAGTATCTTACTTGTTCTTTTATTATTGAAGAGGGGTTTTGTATAGACAATCTTGAAAGAATTGTTGAGTCTATGAGAAAAGAATTAAAACTAAATGGTGCAAAAATAGTAAGTGGTGATACAAAAGTGATGCCAAAAGGTACAATAGACAAAATAATCATAAATACAACAGGGATAGGGCTAATAGAAAAAAAAGGTATCAGTTCAAATAGTATAAGTCAAAATGATGTTATCTTGGTGAATCGTGATATAGGAACTCATGGTGCAGTTATCTTTGCTAGCCGTGAAGGTATAGAGCTACAGTCAGATCTAAAAAGTGACTGTAGTTCACTTTATCCCATAGTAAAAGAGCTTATAGAAAATGATGTCAAAATTACAGCACTAAGAGATGCTACAAGAGGTGGAATAAGTGCTGTGCTTAATGAGTGGGCAAATCAATCAAATATATCTATAGAGGTAAATGAGGAAAAGGTACCAGTATGTGATGAGGTAAATGGTCTTTGTGAGATACTTGGATTTGATGCTATGAGTTTGGCAAATGAGGGTACTTTTGTACTTGCAATAAAAAAAGATGATGAACAAAAAGCTTTAGATATTTTAAAAAAATACAATAAAAATGCATCAACAATAGCACAACTAACTTCTAAATATCCCAAAAAAGTGATATTGAACTCGTCATGGGGTACAAGTAGATTTTTAGATGCACCAAGTGGTGAATTACTACCAAGGATATGTTAAGATGCATGAGTATAGTATAGTTCAGTCACTTATAGATTCTTGCGAAGAAAATGCAAAAGCTAATAATGCTACAAAAGTAACAAAGGTAGTTGTAAAAATAGGTGTGATGAGTGGAGTTGAACCAAATCTTTTACAAGTCGCATTTGATACTTTTAAAGAGGATACAGTCTGCAAAGAAGCCCAGTTTATTATGAATATACAGAAAGTCAAAATATCTTGTAACAATTGTCAAGAGGAGCATCAACTCAATAAAAATGAATACCTATGCCCAAAGTGTAAGAGTAATGATATAAATATAATAGATGGTGAAGAGATGTTTTTGATGCAGCTAGAGTTAGAATAATAATATGTTTCAAAAATACTCTCTAATTATAACAGCACTTTATTAGAGGTAAGTTACAGTGCTTATGTAACTCTTGAGTAATAAATGTTTTATATAATTTCAATAGAAGGCATGGGTCTTTAAGAAAAGAGTTAAAAGTTAGAACTTCATTTGAGGAGGTTCAAAGTTGGTTTCAAGCGAAGCCTGAAATATTTAAGATTTTACCAGATGTGTTTCAAGATATTGCTTTTGAAATGGTACAATGTGGTGAAACTTGATATGGTATTATAATAAATTATAGAGTAAGGTTAAAATAATGTTAGAGTCTTTAAATGAACTTATAGAGTTTGCAAAAAAATTAAAGCTTTTATATGTAGAGGATGATGAATCATCAAGGGAGCAAACACTTGATATATTGAGGATGTTTTTTGATGATATTATTGTTGCTGTAGATGGGGCTGATGCGATACACAAGTATGATAATAATGATGTTGATTTTATTATTACTGATATAAATATGCCTAAAATAAATGGATTGAAGTTTATAGAACATGTACGAGAAATAAATAAAGATATACCAACATTTATCTTATCAGCACATAGTGATACATCATTTTTCCTTGATTCAATAGATCTTGGAGTTGATGGATATATTATTAAGCCTATAAAGTCAGAACAGTTTATAAACCAGATGAGAAAGAAAATTTATGAGTTATATTTGCAGCAACAATTAAAAGAGTATCATATCAATTTGGAGCAAAAAGTTAAGGAACAGGTTGAAGAGCTAAGAGCTAAAGATAAGATGCTTATACAACAAACAAAACTAGCAACCATGGGTGAGATGATGGATATAATTGCACATCAATGGAAACAACCCATAAATGTAATATCAATGCATTCATCATTTCTAAAGGAGCTTATGGATGGAGGGATGAATGTTGATAAAGAGATGGTTGACAAGTGTTATGAAAAGGTTTCAAAACAGATTACACATATGGTTAAAACTCTTGATGATTTTAGGGCATTTTTTAGACCAAGTCAAAAGATAGAAACATTAAACCTTGAAGAGCTTTTAAACAGTGTACTTCTATTAATGCATGATGAACTTATTAATAATACTATGAATGTAGAACTTGAGATTGATAGTAACTTAAATATAGAGGCAAACTCAGGGGAGATAAAACATATATTTATAAATCTTATAAATAATGCAAGGGATGCTTTTAAAGACAATAAAATAAAACCAAGAAATATTAAAATCAAAGCATATAAGAAAGATGATAAAACCTATGTAGATACTACAGATAATGCAGGGGGTATTGCTGAACATATTATAGAAAATATCTTTGAGGCTAACTTTACTACTAAAGAGAAGTCAGGTGGTACGGGTATGGGTCTTTATATGTCAAACTTTATAGCTAAAAAGAATCATGCAGATCTAAGTGTAAAAAATATACAAAATGGAGCTTGTTTTTCACTTCTGTTTTAAAGAGTTTATTCAATAAACTCTTTTGGTTTCCCTATATAATACCCTTGTGAGTAATCTATCCCAAGTTCTTGTACTTTATTCTGAATCTCTTCACTACTTACTGATTCTGCTATTGTTTTTGCCCCAATATTTGAAGCAAGTTTTATTATGGAGCTTACTATTTTTTTGGACTGTTCATTTTCAAGGATAGTTTCTATAAAGTTTGCATCTATTTTAATAAAATCAATGTGTATGCTATGTAGATTTAAAATACTCATCTCGTTTGTACCAAAGTCATCTAGTGCTATTTTAAAGCCATAATGATGAAGTTTATTTATATTCTCAATAACAGTTTTATCTTTATTGATTGTGATATTTTCAAAGATTTCAAATATCACTTTTGTTGGATTAATATTATATTTATTTGCATACTCCAATATATATTCTACAAAACTATCAGACATAAGGTCCTCTAAGGTGATATTTATAGAAACTTTATTGTTTTTATCTTGACAATACTCAAATACTTTGGATATTATTATCTTCCCAATGTTTGGGGTAAGATTAAAAAATTTTGCATTTTCTAAAAAGTAATAAGGTTTTACAACTCTATTTAGTTCAAGTATTCTTGCTAAGGATTCATACATCACAATCTGATCTGTGTTATTATCAACAATAGGTTGATAATATGGAATAAGGGAGTTCTCTTTTAAAACCTTTTTTAGTTTAGAAAGCCATTTTAAGTTATTTTGTTTTTGTTGTATTAGTTGAGAGTTGTTTGAAAAAAAGTAGTATTTGTGTTTACCTATTTGCCTAGCTTCTTTTAAAGCAATATGTGCCTCTTTTACTATATCAAAACCACTTCCACTACTAATACCAATAGTACAAGATAGTTGAAACTCATCTACTTCTGTTTGTATCTTTATTGAGTCTAGAGTTTGTATAATATCTTTAGAGAACTCCTCAATTTTATCTTTTGTTATTTGATTTGACACTAAAAATAAGAACTCATCAGATACTACTCTGAAAAGTTTACACTTATCTGTTTTTATAAGTGACTGCAAAAATTTAGCCATCTGTTTTAATACTTGATCACCAGTAGAATAACCATAGTTGCAATTTATAATATCAAAATTATCAATATTTACGAGTATTGCTGTGTATTCATTGTTGTTATTTAGATATTTATCTAGGTATATTTTGTTTGTAAGTCCTGTTATGGAGTCTTTATATGATTCCTCTTGATCCTCTATAAATAGTGCTGAACTATTTTGGTGAGTTTTTATATTGTTGATATGGGCAATCTTATCAATAGCTTTTGAAAGGATATTTAACACCTTATCTGAGGTTATGGGTTTTATTATCATGCCATCTATGCCGATGTTTATAGCTTTGTTATAAAACTCAAGATCTTGATGTGCAGATATAGTTACGATATATTGAAGAGGATTAATTTTTTTTATATTAGATGATAGCTCTATACCATCCATTTGTGGCATACCAATATCTGTCAAGACTATATCAATTTTGTTTTTATTTTTTGTATATATATCTAAAGCTTCTAAACCGTTTGAAGCCATATGAACCTCTTTGAAAAATATACCAAATAGATCTTCAAGTTGTATTCTTGATTTTTCTTCGTCATCTACACAAAGTACCGTAAATTGTTTTGTGCATGCGGTAATATCTTCTATGTTATTCATTTTGTCCCTTTGGTATGCTTATTGTAAATATTGCACCCTCTTCAAAGTTGTCAACTTCAATAGTTCCTTTAAAGTGCTTTTCTATTATTGTTTTTGTCATATATAGTCCTATCCCTGTCCCTTTACCTTCCTCTTTTGTAGTGAAGTAGGGGTTAAATATTTTGTTTTGTATATTTTGAGGTATCCCACCTGCATTGTCTATAATTTTAACAATATTAAAATCATCCGACTCCTCAAGGTATACTTGGATTTTTTTATCTTCACTTTCACTTAAGCTATCAAAGGCATCTTTTGCATTGTTGATGATATTTAAAAGTATATGCTCAAATTCATTTTTAAAACCGTAAAGTTCAATCTCGTGATCTGTTTGAAGTGTCAGGGTTATATCTCTATTTTTTAATTGAGGATCAAGAAAATCAAATATTTTTTTATATATTGTATCTACTAAGAAAAGCTCTTTATCTTTAGAGGGTTTGAAAAAATTCATAAAGTCATTTATAGTTTCTGACATCTTTATACTTTGTTCCTCTATAAATTTTGTTTTCTCTTGCACTTCATCATTTTTTAGCATATTTAAAGAGGAGGTAAAATTTAATTTTATTGCTGCTGCATTTATTGCATTTAGAGGTTGTCTCCATTGGTGAGCTATAGATCCTATCATCTCCCCCATCTCTGCCATTTTTGCCTGCTGGGCTATTATTTTATTGTTTTGTTGCTGTTCCATTTCTAGTTGTTTTTGTTTAGTTATATTCTCAAAGATAAAGAGTCTTACAATATTTTCATTTTCATCTTTGATAAGTGTAGATGATGCAACTACATTTATAATTGAATCATCTTTTGTCAAAAATGTATACTCTTTTGATATCTTTTTTTTATTCTTAAAGATATCATTATGTTCTTGTTTTGCTTGTTCCACTTTTTCATCTTCAAATAAACTGTAAAAATCTTTTTCTTTAAACTCTACTTTTTTATATCCTATCATTTTGTAAAAGCTTTGATTGTATTTTATAAATTCTCCGTTTTTATTTATAACGGCAATTCCTGTGCTGGCTTTTTTAAATATATTTGCAATAAGAACCTGCTGCTCCTTTCGCTCTTTTTTTAACTTTATAGTTTCATCTATATTTTGAACAAAAATAATTGCGTTATAGCTGTTTTTAATAAGTACGATGTGGCAGCTTACTTTTATATGGTATATGGTTTTATTTCGTTCGATAGTATCTATGTAGCTATTTTTTGATATCTTAACATCGTTTGTTTTACTGTTATAGTGAAACTCAAAACCTTTAAATATCTTATTTGGATTGAGTCCATCTTCATAGTTTAGGTGTTTTAAAAACTTTATACCTGCTGTATTTATATCTAAGAACTCAGAGAGTTTACCCTTATTATTAATTGTAGATATAAACATGGCATCATCGATATTGTCAAATATTTTCTTAAATTTTTCATTTATCTTCATTCTACTTGACATCTCATCGAAGATCTCCATTTTTAGTTTTGTATTATGTTTATCAAGTTCATTTTTCCTTTTGACCTCTGATGTTATATCTGTTGCAAATCCTAGTATCATATTTTCTTTTTTAGGATATTTAAAATTTTTTATAGGGATAAAAGTAAGTTTGAAATAAGTATTTTCGATTTTTTGTATCTGTATAGATACTGTTTGATTGTATGTAACTGCATGGTTTTCAGCACTATCTAAAGATTTTAGATAGTTTTTATTTTTGCAAATCTGATTGTTTGTTTTTTTGGTTATACAGCTATCTTTGGAAAGATTAAACATATTTATTGTTGAGCTATTTGCAAGTAGATATTTTTTTTGTGAGTCTTTCACAAATATTGGGTTTGGGGAAGCTTCTATTATCATCTCAAAGAACTCTTTTTGTAGGGATATTTTCTTTTTTAAGCTCTCCTCTTTTTTAAATTTTGTGTATAAAACATAGTTGATAATACCTAATATGATAAAACTAAATATGATCTGTAAAATAAGTTCATTTATTAAATATGTGTTTATTTTATTTTTATTTTTCATTTTTATAATGAAAGATTTATTTGAATTTGTTGCTTTTATATAAATATAAGAGCTTTGAGATGATAAATTTTTATCTGATTTTAAAAAAACATATCTCTTGTTGTCAAAGAATAGTTTCATAAATTTTTCAAGGGTTATTATTTGTTTAATATATCCTACAGTAGATCCTTGAAATATTATAGGCTCTATACTACTAAAAACTTTAATCTCTTTATCGAGATATTCAAACTGTAGTTTTGAACTGTCAAGGTTACTAAGGTTTAGCTTTTTTTCTACTTTACTTATACTGGTTGAAAATAAAATCTCACCTTTAGTATTGTAAAAACTAATATCCTTTAAAAAATTTTTATGTTGGTAAAATTTTGTTTCTATAATTGTTTTTAATGGTTCCATTTTATTTTTATTGTCTTGTGAAATTATTTTTTTTATTGTATATTGATTAAAGTCTTGGTAGTAGATATTTTTTAGTTTTGAATAAAGAAGCTCCTTTGCCAAATCAAATTTATACACAAGCTCCTTATCCATTATAAGTTTGTTTTGCTCTTTTATATTTGTGTAATTTTTATAAAAAGATATAGATACAATTGTCCAAATTATTATAAAAATAAATATAAAGTTTTTCTTCAAAATTACCTCTTTAAGTAGTTGTGAATATTTTTTATAATCATGTAGTTTTCTTTGTTTGTTTCTTTATAACCGATTGTTTTTCCAAGCTCTGGAAAATGATCTTTTGGAAGATTTATTAAAGCTTTTTGTAGTTTAAGTTTTATATTGTTTGATAAATCACTTTTTACAATAATAGGTGATTTTGGAATATCATCTGACTCCCAGATAATAACATTTTGATCTTTAGTTATTTTGTTGTTTCGAAGCATTTGGTTATAAAACATTTGAGCACTAAATGCTAAGGGGATTATATCGTGTGCAACTACAAGCTGTGCTACATCATGAGTACCTACAAAAGCATTTTTTTTGAAATACTCTTTAGGGTCAAGCTGCACTTTTTTCATATAGTAGCTAGGGACTGCATATCCTGAGGTTGAGCTTTCATCTGTAAAGGCTATAGACCACTTTTTCTTGTATGCTTGTAGCTTTTGTTTTAAAACAGCCATCCCTTTTTCACCTTTTAAGGGGGTGTTTATATTAAGCTCTTTTGCTACATCTTTGGTTACAGTAAGTAGTGATTTATATGTGGCATGACCATCTGAAGTTATACCCGTAACTATTGGCTCAACATCAGTATGCTGTTTTGTAAGTATATAACTAAAAGGACCTACAAAAGCAAAATCAAGCTGATCGTTTGCAAACATTTTTATGATATCATTGTAAGAGCTTTTTATATGTATATCGATACATCTATCTGTTTTATTTTCTAAAAAACTCTTCCATTTTTGGTAGCTTTTTTCGATCTTTACAGTGCTTGCATAAGGTATTATTCCGTATCTTAAACACTGCTCTTTTGCAAGCAGATTTATACTCATAAAAAGTGTCATTACAATAAATATTTTTTTCATCTTACTATCTTCTAAAGCTTTGAAGAGCACCTATGTATGAATTTCTCTCATAAGCATCAGGGTTTCTTGTATGTGATAAAGAGATACTTCCTATCATCTGTTTTACTGAGTGATACTCTTTTTCTTCCATCCAATTATCTAAAGAGCTTAAAATATTTTGTATCTCATTTTCACCATTTTGAAGCAACACAGATGCAAAAGATACAGCATTAGCACCACTCATAAGTGCTTTTAATACATCTTTTTCATTGTGAATACCAGTATTTGCACAAATCGAACAGTTTAATTTATCATATAAAATTGCACTCCATCTTAACACTTCACTTTTATCTTTTGAAGATGTTATATTTGCTGTATGAAAGGCATTTAACTCATCAAGGTCTATATCTATACTTACAGGATTATCAAATAATGTAATACCATCTGCCCCTTCATCTACAAATCTTTTTGCCATGTTTGCAGGGTTGCTAAAGTATTGATTCATTTTTATGTTCATAGGGATATTTATATGCTCTTTTACTGTTTTTATAGTATCTATATACATCTCTTCCACTTGTGAACTTGTCATATCAATAGATGTTGGAATATATGTGATATTTAGCTCTAATGCATCTGCCCCTGCACCTTGAAGTTTTGAAGCATATTTTACCCAACCACCTGAACTAACTGCATTTAAGCTTGCAATCACAGGGATATCAACAGCTCTTTTTGTTTGTTCAATCTCTTTTAGATAATCATCTGCTTCCATATTATCAAAGTTTAAATCACTTGGAAGATAATCTAAAGCTTCTGCAAAAGATTCACTTCCATGATATAAGAAGTGATCTAGCTGATGCTGTTCATGGTTTATCTGCTCCTCAAATAGTGAGTGCATAACAACGGCTGCTATACCCTTGTCTTCAAGGTTTTTTATACTGTCAAGTGATTTTGTAAGTGGAGAGGCCGCTGCAATTAGTGGGTTCTTTAGTTTAAATCCAAGATAGTTTGTTGTTAAATCAGCCATTTTTATTCCCCTTTTGTTTCATATTGTTTTTGTAAGTTTGTATATCGTTTGTATAGATTATCTGCTGTATATCTTGCAGTTTGAAGGAACTTGTCAGCTGATTGTTTATCCATCTTCTCAACCATCTTGAATCTAGTCTCCTTATACATAAAATCTTTTACATCAATTTTTGGTTTTTTATAGTCTAAAATAAGTGGGTTTTCCCCTTTGTTTAAAAGTTCAGGATTAAATCTGAATATTGGCCAAAGACCAGACTCCACAGCTGCCTTTTGTTGCTGCATACCGTATCTTAGGTCATAGCCGTGAGCTACACAGTGAGAGTATGCTATGATGATAGATGGTCCATCGTATTGTTCTGCTTCAATAAACGCTTTTGTTGTAGCTTTATCATTTGCACCAAGGCTTACTTTTGCTACATATACATTTTCATAATTTATAGCCATAGATGCTAAATCTTTTGGCATACCTGCTTTCCCACCTGCTGCAAATTTAGCAACCGCACCTGTCATAGTTGCCTTAGATTGTTGACCACCTGTGTTTGAATATACTTGTGTATCCATCACTAAAATATTTACATTTTTTCCAGATGCCAATACATGGTCAAGTCCACCATAACCGATGTCATAAGCCCATCCGTCACCACCCATAATCCATACAGATTTTTTCACTAAATAATCAGCAAGATTTATAAGCTCACGAGATTCTTTTGAATCATTTGAGGTTAAAGATTGTTTTAGTTTTTCAACTCTATCTCTTTGTGTTTCTATCTCATTTTCTGTTTTTTGAACTGCATTTTTTATTTCACTTACAAGCTCTTTATCAAGCGAGCTTGATAGTTTATCCATAAGAGCTATACACTTATCAAAGTGATTATCAATAGATAGTCTAAACCCAAGCCCAAACTCCGCATTATCTTCAAATAGTGAGTTTGACCAAGTTGTACCTCTACCTTTTGTATCTTTTTTCCAAGGAGTTGTAGGTAAATTTCCTCCATAAATAGAGCTACACCCTGTTGCATTTGCTACAAGCATCCTGTCTCCAAATAGTTGTGAAGTAAGTTTTACATACGGTGTTTCCCCACACCCCGGACAAGCTCCGCTAAATTCAAACAGAGGCTCTAAGAACTGTGACTCTTTTACATTTGAGTGATCAAGAGTAGATCTGTCTACATTTGGTAAACTCATAAAATAATCCCACTGTTTGATTCCATCCTCTCTTAATGGAAGTTGTGGCTGCATATTTATAGCTTTTAGGTTTGTTTGTGATTTATTTTTAGCTGGACAAACCTCCACACATAAAGCACAACCTGTACAGTCTTCAACAGCTATAGATATATTAAACACATCATTCTCTCCAAAGATCTTACCTTTAGCTTTTTTAATATCAAAACCTTTTGGTGCATCTTCTACTAATGAAGAGTCAAACACTTTTGATCTAATAACAGAGTGGGGACATACAGATACACATTTGTTACACTGGATACAAGTATTGGCATCCCATACAGGCACCTCTTGAGCGATATTTCTTTTTTCATACTGAGTTGTTCCTGTAGGCCAAGTACCGTCATCTGGTATATCTGATACTTTTAGATCATCACCTTTATACTCAGTGATCTTAGATATAACATTAGATGCAAAGCTATCAAGGTCACCTTTAAGTGCAGGGATAAGTTCAATATCACTTGTAACTGCATTTGCTACTTCAACCTCAAAAAGATTTTCAAGAGTGTTGTCAACCGCATCAAAGTTCATTTGAACTATCTTCTCACCTTTGTTTCCGTAAGTTTTTTTAATTGCACCTTTTATCTTCTCAATAGCTTCATCTTTTGGAAGTATTCCGCTGATTGCAAAGAAACAGGTTTGCATGATAGTATTTATCCTAGCACCCATATTGCTTTTTTTAGCTACACTGTAAGCATCTATTGCGTAGAACTTTAGATTTTTTTCTATTATCTGCTTTTGAGAGGCTTTAGGTAGAGAATCCCAGATCTCATCTTTAGAGTATGGCGTATTTAAAAGGAAAACAGCCCCATCTTTTGCTATATCAAGAAGATCAAGTTTCTCTAAGAACACACCTTGGTGTACACCCACGAAGTTTGCTTTTTGGATAAGATAGGTAGATTTTATAGGCTTTGGACCAAATCTTAAGTGAGATGTTGTCATAGAACCTGATTTCTTAGAATCATATACAAAATACCCTTGTGCATAGTTGTCTGTTTCGCTTCCTATGATTT
>JAYEOQ010000076.1:0-3766 GCA_034723215.1 Campylobacterota bacterium
AAGTCTTTTATAAAAAAACTAATCTTATTTTGTATAACATCCCACACTTCATTTTCATCTATACCAAAATAACCATGTATTATTATATTTCTAAAATCTACAATTTTACGGAATTTATTATTATCTAAAGTTTCTAGTTTTATCAAAGTATTTGTGGCTTCGCCTATGATTTCTAACTCTCTCATTGTTGCATCCCATTCCAATTCGCTCCACAATAATTCATCTGCTGAATTAAATTTAGAAGTGTACCTTGAAATTTTATTGTGAGCTATAAATATATCAATTATGTATAGGGAACTATCTCTTTTAAACATAAATAATATCTTGCATAACTTGCTTCTTAATTAATAACCGAAGTTGTTTTTCTTTTCCTAGATCAACTTCTCTATGAAAATTTTCTTCTAAAAAGTATTTTAGATTAAAATAATTATCAAAAGATGATGGCATATCAACAAGTATATCAATATCACTTTTATTTGTTTCTTCATCTCTTGCAAAGCTACCAAATAAACCTATTTTATCAACTTGATATTTATCTTTTAATTGTTTCTTATTTTCTTTTAAAAATGTTAATATAAATTGTTTATTTAACATGATTTTCTTCCTTTAATTTTTTATAAATTTTTATAAATTCTTTAACTCTTTTCTTGTCATCAGTGATATTTATAATCTCATAATTTTCACCAAATGATTCTTTTTTCCAGTTCGCACTACCATATATTGCATATTTATCATCGATTATAGCTAATTTTATATGCTGTTTCCTTTTACTTTTAATCAACTCTATTTTTTTATTAAACTTTAATTTGGTTTTATTGTATATTATAGTTATTTTCACCCCATTTTTAGAGGCTTTTTTTAAAGCATTATTGAATTTTTTATAAGTAAAATTATACATTGCAATATCGATTTTGTCGTTGGCATTTTCTAGTAAACTTATAATATCTTGTTTTACTATTTTAGTCTCATTTGGCAAAAAGTATATTTTATCTTTTCCATATAAAGATGATGAAAAAATAGCTATAAAAAGTAGTGTCATTAGAGTGAATTTTATTGAATCTCTAAACATTTTTAATTTTCCCTTTTGCAAATAATTTTGTTGTGTCTATTTTATAAAATTGTTCCAGTTGTTTGTAAACATCTGGAAACTTTTGCAATAATGAATTTGGTTTTTCAAAAAATAGTTCACTAGCAACTGCAAAAAACTCTGCTTCATTAATCGCACCTGCATATCCAAAAAGTTTATATTTTCCCCAAAATCTATTTGTAATAGATTTTCTATTTAGCCTTTTATATGTTTTAAACATAATATTTGCCCAACTCTTGTATTTACTATTTTCTAAAATAGGTACACCATCCGCCACACCATTCTCAAAATCAAGTTCATGTGCAAACTCATGTATTATTACATTATGATTTTTAAAGTGATAACTCTCTTTTTTTGCATTGTGCCAAGATATAAGAACTACTCCACCTGTACTTTGCCCCTCAATTATAAATTTCTCTTTTGTATAGATACCATCATAACTTTTAAGCTCATTTATAACATACTCATAAGGATAAATATAGATTGTATTTAAATTTTCATAGCTCTCATTATCTAAATTTACAATTATTAAACAGGCATAAAAACTTATAACAACTTTCATCTCAAAAGTGACATCTTTTTTTATCCCTAGCCACTCTTTCTCCTCTATAAATATCATCATCTTGTAGTGAAGTTTTGATTTTAAATCATCAGATAAAAGCTTGTAATATGGGATTTTGTTTAATACTTTTTCATAGTGTTTAGGGAATGGTGTAGTTTTTAACTCTTTTAATAATAGTTGATGTTTTATCCACTTAAAAACTTCTATAGATACAAATATTAGTAAGATTACTAAAAGTATTTGTATCAAGGCAGTATTGTAAAGCAAACTAAAATATCTCTATTTAGTGACACTCTAGTATTGTTCTATCTGGAGTTACTATATAGTCATAACCATTATAAATAGTATATACACCATAAAGTATAACAGAGATTGCAGCTAGTTTTATCATAATATTTCTAAATCCACTTTGTTTAAATAGTCCTACAAAAAAACCTAATGAAAATAATGCAGGTATAGTGCTCAGTCCAAATATCACCATCACAAATGCACCATATAATGGATCAGCAGTACTAGCAGCTGTTATAGCAAAAAAGTATACAAAACCACATGGTAAAAGACCATTTAGCATCCCAAGTAAAAAGAAGCTAAAAAATGTTTGACTTTTTAAAAGTGAACGAAAGTTTTCTGTATACCATTTAGATTTTGAAAATGAGTGTTCTATAACAGTAAGAAATTTGATTTTTCCTAAAAGTGAAAGACCTGTTAAAAGCATTGCAGTTCCAGCTACAAGCCATAAAATACCATTTGCAGTGTTTGAAAAAGTTGCAACTCCACCTAAATATCCAAAAATAGCACCCAATATCGCATAAGTAAAAATTCTACCAAATGAGTATAAAAGATGTGCTATTGATTGTTGTGTTTTACTCCACTGTTGTTGTACTTTTGTACTAGAATATGCGATTACAATTCCACCACACATCCCAATACAATGCCCAAAAGAGCCTAAAAATGCAATAGTAATAATAGATATTATATCAATAGTTTCCATTAGTTTTTTCCCTCTAAAAGCATTTTTTTAATTTTTGGATTAGCTAGATGTTCACCTCTTACCATATGTAAAAACATAGTTTCAAAATCTATTAAATCAGTCGTTTTATTTTCATAAGCACCAAATCCATAAAACATAGGTGTCTCATCAGTTCTGCTATACCAAGCTTTTCTTCCATCAATATATCTTTTTGTGTCTTTTGTCATAACCCAAATAATAGCATCTTTTTTAAACTCTTTATTTTCAAGCCAATGTACCATACCTCCGTGGTCATGGAAGAACCAAGTTTTTCCAGATGGTGATATAACTTGTGAAGCATAAGTTATATCATCTATAACCATACCGCAGTCACTGTCTTGAAATTTATTGATCACTATTTTAATCGGTTTTTTTGTCGTATTTCCAGTATAGACTACTGTCATATTTTGTGAAGTTGACATAGACAAGAACAGTGTAACTATTATAGCTACGATGATAAATATTGTTATAAAAGGTAAAAGTTTTTTAATCATTTTGTATTATATAGTAGAATCGTTAATTCTATGTTAAATTAACCTATTTTTTTATTTTTTGTTCCACTACAATTTTTTGGTTTTTCATAAGGAAAAAACCAATCTTTTACAATAAGATTAGCAGATATAAATGCTAATATATTTATCAATACTATAGCCTATTTGGTATAACTATATGAAAACAAGCACCGTAATACTCTTTATCCTCTATTTTAAAATGTTCATTTGTTACATTTAAAATTCCATTAAAATGTTTTGTAATAATTTGGTTTGACATATATAAACCTATCCCTGTACCTTGAGATTGATGCTTTGTTGTAAAGTATGGTTCAAAAACTTTAGATATAATATCTTCAGGTACTCCACCAGCATTGTCATAAATTTTTAAATCAATTTTATTATCATCATTTTCTAAGGTAAGATATACTTGTTTCTTATCATTAAATACCCATACTTATCTAAAGTTATCTAATGTTCCCCAATCATCCCTATTCATGGGGTTTGTGTAAGAAAGTGTTTAAGTAAAGTTATCTATACTTATCTATACTTTTCTAATATTGGGTGGACTAAATAAGGACTATAAATTGAAGCTACGGACATTAAATAAGAGAATA
>JAYEOQ010000077.1:0-3747 GCA_034723215.1 Campylobacterota bacterium
ATTTACCCCACATATTGCTTGGGCTTCAAAGGAGGCAAGGGTAAGACTTCTTAATGGTATAGAATTAAATATAAAAGAATTTATGATATAATCATACTACAATATGTATAGGAGTTAGTATATGGGATTATTACTATATAAATCAAATGAGATGTTTTCATCTACAGATTTGATACGAAAAAGTAAAATGATTTTTAATAAAATTATTGACAAAGATATTGAAAAAGCTATAATAATGAGAGATGGAAAACCAGGGTTTTTACTTATGGATTTTGCTAAATATGAGAGTATTATGGCTGAATTTGAAAAACTTAAAAATAGCATTGATAGTAAAACAACTAACTTAAAAAAACAAAATAAATCAAAAAAAGAGAAGAAAAAGAAAAAAGAAATTCTTATTGAAAAAGTGGAAAAAGAAAAAATAGAACTAAAAGAAGAGGATAGAAAAGAAAGAGCTATAAAATCATCACATATAACACCACCTAGACCTAAGAAAATTGATGAAGTGGTATCTGTTGAGGATGAAGATATTGTTGTAGAAGATTATAGTGAACCAACAGAAGAGGAAGAGATAAAAAAGGCACTTGAGAGTATAAAGTCAATGAATTTTGATGATAAAATGAAGGCAGTAGCAGAACAAAAAATTAAAAATAAAATATTACAAGCAAGAGCTAATAGAGAAAAATTAAAAGAACAAGAAGAGAAAGATAACCAATATGATTTAAAAGAGGAACTTGAAGTTCAAATTCAAATCAAAGAGGATAATAAAAAGAAAGAGCGAGAGCTAAAGGAGTTTTGGGATTAAAATGATAGATATACTTATAATAGGTAGTGGAGGGGCTGGATTAACAACAGCACTTGAAGCTAAAAAAAGCTGTGATAGCGTAGTGGTATTATCAAAAACTACACCAACAGCATCTCAAACTTGTCAAGCACAAGGTGGGATAAATGCAGTTATAAACAATTCTGAAGATTCACAACAAAATCATATAGACGATACAATTAAATCAGCACATAATTTAGGTGATAAAGAGACTATAGAATATATGTGTAAAAATAGTGAACAAACTATTAAGTGGCTTGATGATATTGGAGTTCCTTTTAGTAGAGATAAAAACAATAATATTGCACAAAGAAAACTTGGTGGTGCATCGTTTCCACGGGCTTGTTATAGTAGTGATTATACTGGATTAAAGATATTACATACACTTTATGACACCTGTTTAAAAAATGATATTAAGTTTATAAATGAACATATGCTTTTAAACTTTATAGTTGAGAATGGGGAAGCAAAAGGGATAACTTGTATTGATATTGAAACTTCAGAAATCAAACAGATACTAGCAAAAAAAGTTATAGTAGCATCAGGTGGTTATGGTGGTATCTATAATAGTTACAATACAAACTCAACAGCAACTACAGGAGATGCAATATCTTCAGCACTAAGGGTGGGTTGTAGATTATCAAATATGGAGTATATTCAGTTTCATCCTACAAGTATGAAAGATAGTTGTATCTTAATAAGTGAGAGTGCAAGAGGTGAGGGTGGTTACCTTGTAACAAAAGATGAAGAAAGATTTGTGGATGAACTTCAACCAAGAGATATAGTTGCTCGTGCTATTTATACTAAAATAGAAGCTGGAGATGAGGTGTTTTTAGATTTAAGACATTTAGGGAAACAAAAGATTATGGAGAGTATGCCTCAAGAGTATGATTTGGCTTTACAATTTATGAATAAAAAACTTGATGAAGATTTGATACCTATTACACCAGCTGCACACTATACTATGGGTGGAATAAAAACAGATATAGATGGAAAAACAAATATAAAAAATCTTTATGCAGTAGGTGAATGTTCATCAAATGGTGTACATGGTGCAAATAGACTAGGTGGAAATTCACTTTTAGAGATTATCACTTTTGGTAAATTAGTAGCAAGTGATGCTATAAAAAATATTGATGATTGTCAAGTTGAAGAGAAAGAGTATGATATATTTCTAAAAGATAAAAAGAGCATAGAGAATATATTTGAATGTGAAAATAAAATTAACTTTTACGATAGAAAAGTTGAATTAGGTGAGCTTTTTTATCAAGATGTTGGATTATTTAGGGAAGAGAAAAAGCTTAATATAGCTTTAGAAAGAGTAGCTGAAATATCTAATGAGATAAAACTTATGGGTATAAGTGATAAAAGTAGGATCTATAACACAAACTTAAAAGAGTTTATTGAGTTTAAAAATATGATAGAGTTATCACAAGCTATAGTTATCTCTGCTTTAAATAGAAAAGAGAGCCGAGGGGCACATTATAGAGTAGAATTTCAAGATGAAGATGAAAAATTTGCAAGAGATACTGTTGTAAAAAAAATAGATGATAGAATTGTATTGGAGGGTATTTAGATATGGATATAAATATTTGTGAAACTCAATATAGTATAGAATCAAAAGTTGATAATCTGTTAGCAGTGTTATTATCAATTAAAAATACTCAAAATAGTTCATTAGCTTTTAGAAGTGGTTGTAGAAGTGGAGTTTGTGGAAGTTGTGCTGTTGTTGTAAATGGAGTTGAAAAACTAGCTTGTAAAACTACAATAAAAGATAATGATACAGTATCTGCTCTAAAAAATTCAAAAGTGTTAAAAGATTTAGTTGTAGATCTATCAACTCAAGATAGATTTTTAAAAGAGGCTCAAGCTTCACTTAAAGAAAAAAGTGATTTATCTATTGCTATAGAGGATGAAAAAAAGATAGATATACAAACTAATTGTATCTTATGTAATAGCTGTTTTAGTTCTTGTCCCGTATATGAAGTAAATCCAGATTTTCTAGGACCTTTTGCATTAACAAGAGTTCAAAGATATGTAAATGATAAAAAAGAGAATAAACTAAAAAGTAAAATTGATACTATCCAAACAAACGGGATATGGGACTGTACCTTATGTGGTAACTGCAGTATGGTGTGTCCACAACATATTGATATAAAGAATGATATTGTACAACTTCGTAACAAATCAGCACAATTTGGATATACTGACCCAAATATGGATAATTTTAATAGTGGATTTGATACAAATTTAGACTTTGGATTTAATCCAAATGGCTTTTAAATAAAGGAGAAGTATATGAAATTTGATAGTGGTCTAAAAATACTTTATGTTGATGATAGTGTAATAATAAGAGATATGGTAGAGAGTTATTTGCTGCAAATAGGATATATGAATATTCAAGGTGCCGAAGATGGTGTTGAAGCATTAGCATTAAGTGGAGAGGATGAATATGATTTCATCATTACAGATATTAATATGCCAAATATGGATGGTATTGAATTAATAAAACATCTTAGAAATAAACTTGATTATATATCTACCCCTATTATGGTACTTTCTACAGAGTGGAGTAATGAGATGAAACAAAAAGGTAAAGATGTTGGTGCAACATCTTGGATAGTTAAACCATTTGATAAAGAATTACTTCATAGAGCAATACTTGAAACAATTGCAAAAGTAGAGAATAATTAATAAATCTTTATTAATTAAAAAATAATAATAAAAATGTCTTTTAACCTAGTTGTTAAAAGACATTTTTATTTATAAATATAACTTAAACAAATATGATAAAATGTTCAAAAAAAGAATCCCAAAATTTAAGCAAACTTTAATCGTAAACCCTTGACATAAAGAAGAAAACCCATTATAATCCCATCCACAAAACAAGCAGACAAACACAAAGAGATTTGTAGATAGAAGTT
>JAYEOQ010000078.1:0-17278 GCA_034723215.1 Campylobacterota bacterium
TTCTGCAGTTCATCATCAAGAAACTTAGCTTTTTCTATATCTTCTACTAATTCATTGTTCACAAATTTTAATATTTTCATTTCTATACCCCTATATAGAGCTAGGAAGCTCTATAAAAAATTCTATCCGTTTTGGATAGAACAACGATAAACACCTATGAACAACGACTTCTAACAACATTTAAAACTCCTTTTCATAGTTGAATATACTTCTTTTTGACACATTTTTAGCACAATTATAACAAATCATAATTAATGTAAATACCTTTCTTCATCTCTAACTTGTTCTCCATCTCTTCTATTTTCAAAATATTTTTTAGCCCATTTTAAGAAATCAACTACACTGCTATTATCTTTATAAAGTTCTAACATAGTATCAATATTTGAAATCTTTTGATTTGCAACAGGTACATAAGAACCACTCCAAGATTCACTTCCACAGTGTATACCACCATACAACTTTTTATCATTAGGAAACTCTTTTAGAATATTAATTACTATATCAGGTAAATTGTCACTTTCAAAATCAATGTTAAAAGAATCAGCAACTATATATTTTGCTTTTTCATATTTTGTTATCTTTAACCATTTAATAACTTTATCAGAATCAATATAGCTAAAAATAGAGTGATTAAACCAACGAGACATATAACCTCCTTGCATAAAATTAACGAAACGAGTATATAATGGATAAGCTGTTGGTTTTAATTCATCTAACTTATTTTTAACTTTATCCCAAAAAAAGTCTGGATATCTTTTAATTATTTTATAAATTGCTTGAAATCCTCTATCTTCAAATTTTCCATCAGTATCAAATTCAACTAATATAGCTTCCCAAACTTTCAATAATGTACTCCCTGGTAATTCTAAATTATTTGAAAAATAATAATCAATCATTTCATCTATATAATGTGTAATTCTATGCTTTGTAATACAAGTGAATATATTATTTTCTATATAATATATTGTATATCTTTCTATTAACTCTTTATCTTTACTTGAGTGTAAATATTGCATACACAAATCAAAACTATCACATTTATTATCAATGATTGAATTTATTTTATCAATAAATTCAACAGATTCACTTTTATCAAATTTTCTTAACCAAAATCCATAAGTTAGATTTTCTAGTAATGAAGAATCAATTTCTTTTTTTTCTAAAAGCATATATAAATATTCAATAATAATTTTATTTTTTCTAAATGATGAATATATAAATTCAAACATTAAACTTTTATCATTTAATTTATGATATATTTCATCAAATAAAACTTGATAATTAGATTCATCTCCCATCTTATTATTAAATATATAAGCAGTTATAAATCTAATATTTGAATCTTTATTTAACTTAGAAATAAGATTTATGATATCTTCATATAAAACATTCTCTTTATCAATTAACGCGAGTTCTTTCCCAATATCAAAAACATTAGAAGTATTTTTATCTATTAATATATCAAAATTTTTACTTTCAAATATATCATGTGCAATTAATTTACAATGATTATTAAAATTTTCTTCCGAATTATATCTATACTTATCTGTTTTAAAAAATAATTCTTTTGTATCATCAATATTTTCTGAATGGATAAATTTATTATGCACTTCTTTTAATTTATCTAATATTTCTTTTGATAACTTTTCATCTTTATCATATTTTACAACTAGCGATATTTGTTCAAAAACTAGTGTTTTTAAATGATTATTTTGAATTAGTGCTTTTTCAATAAAATCCAATATCCAAATATTAATTTGCTTGTAGTTCATCATTGTTCTAAGTGAAAAGGCTAAATCATTTATAACTTTTGATTGAAGTTTATTAGATGATTCCTCATAAACAAATATTATCATTTCCTTTAACTTCTCAAAATACCTATTTATTTCATTTTGTGTTTTGGGTTCATAATGTTCAGGAATATTTTCAGGTACAGTAGCATAATTCTTATGTGTAGCCATATAATTATGTTTTGGATAAGCATTTTTTAATGCATCTAATAAAATAACTCTATCATCATTATCTGTATATTCTTGATATAATTCTTTTAACAATGTAATTCTATCTACAATGTTTACTTCTGTACCACTTAATATCCATTGAAAAGAATCATTAAAGACACCTTTTGAGTTATTACTCCACGATTCATTTTCTGCTCTTGCAAATAGAAAAAGTATTTTTGCACTATCTTCAAATGTATCCTTATACGAAATCATATCTTCAAGAGAATGTATTAAATACCTTCTTCCATCTTCTAATTTTAACAAATCATCTTTTGATTTATTATCAAGCATTTTATTTAAAATACAAATAGAATATTCTCTATCTTTTAAACATAATGAGTGAAATATCTTTGCTCCTAATCCTTTATTTATTTGTTCATATGTGAGCTTTGATAAAATTTGATGAAGTAACTCCTTGTGTTGGGATGAATCAAACTTAATACCTTGCAGTTTTTCAAAAAAACCATTCATTAATCCTTCATGATTTAACTTCTGAAATAATTCATCTATAAAATCATAATCGTAAATTTCAAGAAAAATATTGAATAAATAAATTGAAACTGGTCTTGGACTAATATATAAGAATCTACCCGCTTGTCTAATTATTCCTTTTTTTATTAATTCATTTATAGCTATTGTTGCTGATGCAATATCTATATTAAAATGGCTAAAAATAATAGATTTGTAAGTTTTAAAGTCATCAGTATTAGGAAACATTTTAAAGATAGAAATTGCTTGAAGAATTTTTATATCATCAGGACTAGTAGTAATTGAATTTAAAATATGATTTAACAGTTCTGACTTAATCTCTGGATTATCAATATCTCCTTTTCCAATATCATAATAAGATGCCATAAAATATGCAAGCCTTGGATATCCTTCCGTATAGTAAGCAATTTTTTTAGCAATATCATCATCTAATAAAGGATTTGTATTTTGAATTAACTTTACTGTTCTTACTTCATCCAATCCCTCTAATAAAATCCTTTTTTCATCTCTACAGTTAACAATATCTTGTTGTGATAAGATTTGATTTATAGTAATTATTACTAAGTTTTGATATTTTTTTAATCTCCTACAAATCTGAGTATGCTCATCATAAGGGCATTCATCAATAACAAAAATAATTAATTCTTGGCTATTTTCAGGAATCATTTTACAAAAAGTTATTAAATCACCTAGAATGTCATCATTATAACTTTGAACATATAAAACAAACTTCTTATAATTTTCATCATTTAAAGATTCATAAATAAATCTTGTTTTTCCAATTCCTGAAAAACCTTCTACTCTAATAAAAGAAGATTTTCTTTGAGATAATGTTGTATTAATTTCATCTCTAATTTGAGATATACTTTCTTCTCTTTTTTCATCATTTACATATTCTATGTCATAGCTATATTGTTTTATTTCATATTCATAATTATCAAATAGTTCAAAATATTTAGTATGACGGTTACGATTCAAATATATTTGAGGTATACTATTAGCCCATTCTGAAAGTTTTGCTAAACCTATAATTTTTACGAATACATTTTCATATCCAGCATCACTAAATACTTCTTGTAAAACTTTTTCTTTTTCATCAAATTTTATTGCAGGTAAATCTGTTTTATTTGTAATTAATAAATAAGCATAATCACTATCTATTAATTCTTTAAGCTTTGGTTTCAAATCTGATTTATCATTATTAAGTATTTCATTTTTAAACCAAGCTTTATCTCCAATTTCTGCTGATTTAAATTGAAAGACAATATTTTTGTTTGGTAAAAATTGATGATATTCAGGAATAGGTTTATTAAAATTATTAAATTCCCCATCCGAGCCACCATCACCTGTTTTTGTATTTAGTGATATTTGTAATCCCTGATTCAATAGATTCAATTTTGCAACTTCATAATACATTATTTGATATACTAGCTTTGGTAATCCAACTTCATCTAAATTTTTTATATCATCATTATTTATATCAAAAATTGCCATTTTAAGTCCTGTATAATTTATATTTAAATATTCTAACAAAATTAACCAAAAAAAAGAAGCAATAGCAAAATGTAATTTTGCCGAAATTTTTTTTATACCTCCACCAAAAATAGCTAGAATTAACTAGCTATTTTATACTTTCCTTTACTCTTCAAAGTTTCACATCCATATTTAGATTTAATCTCACTCATACTTTTTTGTTTAGGATTTCTTCCTTTCATCTCTCCATAGTACCACATCTTTTTTTTACTAGCCCATTTAAAATTTAATTCCTTTAATTTATCTTTGATTATCTTGGTATCTCCACTTAACCAAATCCAAGAGCCAACAACTTCTATTGTTATATTTTCATAGTGTAATATTTGAGATATTATTTTTTCTAGTTCTATATCAAATTTTGATTCATTTGAAAAATATATCTTATTTTCTAGTATATCGTTATAGATAGTATTTAATAGTTTAAATTGTTCATTTGTTCCACCTACATCAGGGTGTAATATTTTAGCTAATCTTTTAAAAATAACTTTTGCTTCATTAATACCTTGAATTGTTTCAAACTCTCTTTTAATTTGTTCTTGTGTCATTGTGTGTCCTTTTAAAATGTGTTTTGCCTTTTGAAGATTTTGAGGTTTTTTTCTTATCTCTTATTTTTAAATTTTAAGAAGATAAAAGAACTTGCTCTTTTTCTTTTTCAAGGCTTTGCCTGTTTGTTAGTTTGTCGGGCTTTTTTCAAAAGTGTAATTGATATATTTTTGTTTAGCTAATACTTAATTTTTTAAAATTCATTATGGGGTAAATGAATAATATCTCATACTGAAACGACTAAAAAGCCTAACTAACAAATAGGTGATGAGTTGTAATATGAAAAATTTGAGTTGTTTGGTGTTCTGTTTAGAAATTTAAAAATAAGAGATTGACTTTTATAATATTATGTTGATTTTACATCAACTCTTTAATGGATTTTATTGTGCTTTAGCACTCTTAGACTCTGTCAGATAGCCTTGATAGTAGTGGAATTAAATTTACTTTAATTGGAATGGATAGCAGGAAATAGCTCTTATATCTGAACTATCTCCATTAAATTATCATCATATCTATAATAAATAATCTCTCCATTAATCAATAAATTTACAGCTTGTTTAATGATATTAAGAGGTGCAATAAACCATTCTCTAGGCGTATGCTCTTGATTGTCATTTCCAATTATTTTTATATTTAGACAACTAGCACCAAAAAACTGATGTAGTAACTGTTCAAACTTTTGAGTATTCATATTGTAGCACTGATAACTTGCAACTTTTAAAACATCTGCCATCAAGTAAGTAGGCTCATTTTTAGCATTTTTTATTCGTTCATCAACTGTAGCTGTTGAGTATCCTATTTTAAATAAATTATTTATATTTCTAATTATTTCATCATCACTTTTTGATTGTAAAATATAAATATATCCATTTAGCTCATCTTCATTATTTATTTGGCTTAGGTTGCTTTCTATCTCTTCATTTAATTGACTTATTAGCTTACCATCTTTATAAAGTCCTGCTGATAATGAACGAAGTAACATATCAGATTGAGTACCATTTTCAAAGATACATTTTAATCTTGCATTTGTTACTGTCTTTTGATTAGTTGCTTTTGTTTCTCCAATATTTTCAATATATCCTATTACACCACCAAGTATAAAAAATACACCCTCTTGAAGATATCTTTCACTTCTGTATTCATTGACTTTTCTTTTATTGTCAATTATATCTTTATGACAATTTTGGAATAATGATTTATATTTCTCAAAATCTTTACATGGTTTTCTTCTTGCAATATAATCAGGCATATCTTTTTCTTTAGTTACATGCTTTAAAGTAAATATATCATTTTCATCATCGCCTAAAAGTCCAAATGGGTCATCATCCAAATCATTAATTTCATCTAAATTAATATCTGCAACTAAAACATCATCACTATCCAATAATTCAAATTTATCAAGTTCTTTTACCACTGCAATTTGATTTTTATCATCTCTTATTGATTTTAATATATTTGCCAAAGTTCTCTCTGCTCTATCATTATCTTTATTTGGTTCACGACCATTTTTTTCATAGAAATCAAGTATTTTATTAAAATGTTCTATAACAATTTTTGATTCATCTCTATTTGTTGAAACTTTTGGTTTAAATACTAAAAGATTAAATGGGTCATTTTCAAGTTCTTTTAAAAGTTCATCTTTAATATTCATATTATTTTTGCTTTCTTTTTAATGCTCTTACAAAAAGTAATACTTCTGCCAATTTTCGCTCAAATTCATCTTTAGAGTTTTTATCAGGCTCACGACCATTGTCCTTAAAAAATTTATTTACATCTTTCCAGTAGTATTTTGCTTCTGCTTCATCTACTGTTATCCTTGAAGCATCTATTGATTCTTGAATAAGTTTCAACATCTCTTTATTTACTGGTTTGGATAGTATCTCATAAGCTTTTTGAAATGGATTTATCTCATCAATTAAATCAATACTTAAATCATCTATATTTATAAATTTATTTGTATTCTTGACAAATATTTGGTTTCTTTCTTCATCAACTTCTATACCTGATATAACACTATCAACTACTACATGCTGTCTTACTTCTTCTAATTCTTCTTTAGTTAAATCAGGATAAACCTCTTCAATAATCTTAGGAATTAAATCTTTATTTAAAACCTTTGGAGTGATTTGAGTACCTAAAGTTTTTTCAATAGTTACATCAGATAAAATCTTAGCTTTTATATCTACTAAATCTTGTTCAACTATATCTTTCACTCTTTTTGTACTTGGTTCTTTAAGCCCTTTTATTTTAAATTCTCCTGGCTTATTCGGTGTATCATCATTTGGTAGTTTTGTTTTAAATTTAAAATTTGGTGCTAAAACTTGTTCCATTAGTAAAGATGCAGTAATAGCTTTTAACATATCATTTGTTGCATTTTGTACACTTTTATCAGTTGCATCAGGTTGAGATATTAAGTTTGTAAATTGTGCATGAGATTTATTTTCACTATCTCTTGTGGCTCTTCCAATTATTTGTATGATTTCTGTTAGTGAAGCTCTATATCCTACGGTTAAAGCATGTTCACAATATGGCCAATCAAATCCCTCTTTTGCCATACCTAGGGCTATAATTATATCCATATCATCAGGGCTAGTAATTTCTCTTAAATATTTTTGGATTTTTGGTCTATCATCTTTATCATCATTTACAAGGTCGGCTACTTTTAATATCTTTCCATCAGCTCTTTTTACACTTATTACACCTGTTTCTTTATCTTCTTTTATAACATCACCAATAATATCAAGTATAAAACCTACCTCATTATGTTTGCCTAAGTTTGTAGATTCTCTTGAATTTACATGTGGTATATGTATAATTGTTTTTAAAGATGTGTCAAATACTTCCCCTATAGCTTCTGTATATTTACCTTGATAAAAATGATAACCTATACCTAAAGTTTTTAGATACTCATATCCATTTAACTGTTCATAGTAGTTATAAGTAACTTTTGTAAATAACTCTTCTGTTTCAGGTAAAAGTATAGGGTGACTATCTCCTCTAAAATATGACCCAGTCATAGCAAATATATGTGCAGTTGAATTTGCAATGATACTTTTCATAACATTTCCAAGTACACTTGCATCACTAGCACTTAGATGATGAAACTCATCAATGGCTAAAAGTATATCATCAAACCTTTTTTCATTAATAGTTTCAAATGCTGTTCTTAAAGTTGAATGTGTACAGATAAGTATCTTTTCATCATTTGTTAAAAACTTTTTAAATATATCGCTTCTACTATCGTTTGATTCTATCGTACAAAGGTTATAATCACTATTTACACTCCAATCACTCTCAAACCCAAATTCTGATAAATTTGCATCTCCAAATGACCCACCAATAGATTTTTCAGGAACAGCAACAATAACTTTTTTAATTCCTTGATGAAGTAGCTTATCAAGTGCTACAAACATCAAAGCTCTAGATTTTCCAGATGCAGGTGGTGCTTTTAAAAGTAAATATTGTTCATCTCTTTTTTCATATACTCTTTGTTGCATCTCTCTCATACCAAGATGATTTATATTTTTGCTTTTACCTGTTTGATTATATCTTACCTCTATTAAATTTGTCATTTTATTTTACTTCCTCTCTTAACATCTTTTCATACAACCTAAAAAGATATTCAAGCCGTTCTTCATCACTTTCAAAAGATTTATCTCTGTAGCAACTCTCTATGTATATATCCAAATTATGGTGTGCTTCTTTTAACCCATCTGGCATTTCATTTGGTTTATACATTTCATGTAAAGTTTTTAAATAGTTTTTATCTCTTTCGTCTAGTATAAGATGTACTAACTCTTCTATCTTATCTTTTTGTGTTTGGGTTATTTTTGGAAATGGAAATGTGTTATAAACAAGTGCTGATGAATAACGATAATCTGACTTTAATCTTCCTGCAACTGTTCTCATCCAAGTCATGTGCATATTTGAAGTAATTACACCAAATATCCAATACTCTGCATCATAAATAACTTGTGCTGAATTTGAAATTACAATATTTTCTTTAGCTTCATAAAAACCTATAGGTATATATTTTCTTCTTTCTGAAGTTGTAGCTGGAATAATAATTGATTTTGTATTTTTATGTGAAGAAAAATAAAATTGATGTGGAAACTCTGCCATTTTTTGAGTACTTTTTTCCGTGCTTTTTTCTCTATGTTTTACAACATTTTCTATCCTTTGCTTAATCTCAGGTATTTGATAAGCTTCATCTAAAAATTCATTATCAATCCATAAACACCATCTAACTATATCAAGTTCATTTAAAAACTCTCTTCCACCCATAAAAGCTTTTATAAATTTTTCACTATTTGGATACTTATATATTAAATCATTTTTTTCTTCTGTTGTTAAAAGTAAATTTCCACCATCATTAGGCATATTTCCAAATACTATAGGTATTAAATCTGAAATAGGTTTTGATGTTCTATTAATATATACTGATTTACCTTGTGTTAAATAAGGATTTATATTTGATACTTCAATTCTCAAATCATCTTTAAATATAAATTTTTTATTTGAGTTTTTAGTTGACACTCCAATAATCACAACTATTACATTGGCATTTGCTTTTGCATTATTTTCCCATTTAAAGGATTGCTGAACAAAAGATATTTCTAAATCACCTTTTAAAACTCTCTGCCATGTTAAAGCCACTTGCTCCCCTTGGCTTATAGAGTTTGTTGATACAAAACTAAGCTTTGAGTTAAAGTCTCTGATATAATTTGCACCTTTATAAAACCAACAGGCAATATAATCTAAACTTTTATAATCTTTTAAAAATACAGCTTTCATGTCTTCTTTTTGTGGTGGCTTTTGATTTCGTGAGCCTAAATAAGGAGGATTACCCAACACATATATCTCATCTCCATCATTTTTAGGACAAACTTCATCCCACTCTAACCTTGTAGCATTTCCTTGAACTATATTACCACCATCTTGAAGCGGTAAAGTAGGAGTACAATTCCCAAACTTTTTTATAAACTCTATATTCATCTGATGTTCCGTAAGCCATAAAGACAATATAGCTACTTCATGAGCAAAATCATCTAACTCAATGCCGTAAAATTGAGATAGTTTAATACTTGGCATATTTAACATACCTGCACTTTGGAAAATTTCCATCTCTAATCTTCTAAGCTCTTTATATGCGATAATTAAAAAGTTTCCACTACCACAAGCAGGGTCAAAAATTTTAAGGTTTATGATTCTTTTATGTAGTTTATTTAGTTTTATATCACTATCTTTTGCTTTTTCAAACTCATCTTTTAAATCATCTAAAAAAAGTGGATTGATAACTTTCATGATATTTGGTACGCTTGTATAGTGCATACCATTACCACCACGATGTTCATCACTTATAACAGCTTGAATCATACTACCAAATATATCAGGATTGATATTTGCCCAGTCTAATTCTCCACCACATTCAATAAGTAGCCTTCTTGATTTACTGTTAAATTTAGGTATTGGAAATTTATCTTTAAATAACCCACCATTAACATAAGGAAAATCTTTAAGATGATTTGAAATATCTCTATTTGTTGAATTTAGTGTGTCAAAAAGTTTATCTATATGAATATCTACATCACTACCATCTACAGATGAAACCGATTTAATATAATTTGAAAATGGATTATCTCCTATAAAAATATCTGTATCTTCTGCAAAATAACAAAATAATAATCTATTTAAAAATACATTTAAAGAGTGTATCTCTTCTTTGGTTTCTATATCATTTGTTTTTATAATCTCTTCATATAGTTTAGCCATCTTTATAGATGCTTTTACATCTGCTTCTTTTTCATCATAAACAGTTGCTTTTTCAACACCTGCAATAGCCCAAAAGAAATCAGAATTTTTAGATAATTCATCCATGCTTATATCAAAAGTAGTTAAAAGTTTTGTATCAACTGCTTTGATCTTTTTAAAGTCAGTAACGATAATAAATCTCATACCTTTTTTAAGTAATACTAATTTGTCAATCTCTATACTATCTATATCATCAACTATTTTAAAAAATACTTTTTTATTTTTAACTGTTAATTCTCCATTTGTATCAAGAGTATTAACATCACTATTTTTTCTAAGTCTTGTGATATTTGCCTTTGGCATCTCATAAGCTGAAAGAAAATCAAAGATAAAATCATCTTTATTGATATTTTCCGTTATATCTTGTAGTTTTAGTTCTAGTTGTAGTATGTCCATAAAAATTACCTATTCCATTGTCGTATTATTTTGAATAATTAATTAAAATATTTTATGACTACAGAATATTATTTAATTCTATAACTAAATATTTTATATTAATACGATTATAGTGTAAATATCTTTATTTTGCATCTATTAGTTTATCATTGTCGTAAATATATAATGTTATTTGAAAAAATAAGGACGATATTCGTATGTTATCAATTAAAGAAATGGCAGAACAGTTTGATATTCCTAAAACTACATTATACGGTTGGAAAACAGAAAGACCAAAAGTATATGATTATTTAGCAAATTCAAATGACCAATATAAAAAATATAGAGAAGTAAATATTTTTTTAGATACCTATATTAAGACAGCAAATATTAATATATTTACAATTCAAGAAATAGAATATATAACTACCTTAAATATACTACTTGATGATATTCAACAAATGCAAAATATACATATTATTTATATAAATGCCAGTACAAAGATAAAAAAAGAAAATGACTTATTTACTTTAGATATTTATAACAAACTAGAATCATTAAATTTAATTGAAAAGTATATATTTTGTGATAGATTAAAAATATTTGCATCAAAAAGTAAAGTTAAAAAAGATGAAAAAATGGATTTGATGGAACATTATTTTAAGGAATTTTTGGAATTATAAAATAAATAAATTTTATATAATTAGTGATTAATACAAACTAGTATATAATAAATAAAATATTAATTAAGGTAGTCTTTTATGAATAAACCATTTCCTAAATCTATATCTCCCACACCAATTGTTTCTTCTGTAATAGAAATTAGATTTGAAACAGTTTGCCCGAATGATGCTGTTTTTGGTATTTTATATAATGAACTAAAAGGCAAGTATCCAAAATATAATACATTGCCAATCACACAAATACCAGAGCACATAAGGCATCAAGATACAAATATGTTGAATGCACCACATAATAAACTTTTTAATGATAATGAGGAATACAGTATATTAATTGGACCTAGAGTATTGTCTTTTATTTATAATAAAAAAGATGCTAAGAATTATCCTGGATGGACTGAACATATTAAAATTGAACTTGATTATATATTAGAAAAATTATTTAAGTCTGGAATTGTAAAAAAAGTATCACGATTAGGAATTCGATATACAGATTTTTTTGAACTAAATATATTTGATTATACAGAATTTAATGTTATGGAAAAAGATAATAGAATTGATAATGACCAAACACAATTAATGAGAACAACAACGGTAGATAGATTCGTAAATAATATAACAGTTACAAATAATTCAAAATACAAAAACAACATAACGGAAAAATCTGGTTCAATAATTGATATTGATACTATTTTAGGAGATATTCCAAGTGATTTTACAGAAAAATTTTCTGAATATTGTGAAAGTGCACATACTGTAAATAAAGAATTATTTTTTAGTATGTTAACAAAAAAATTTATAGATTCTATGAGTCCAATATACAAGGAGAATTAATGAACTATAATAATTTATTGCAAAATAAAGAAGAAACTTATGTTCCTACTTTATCACTTGTCGTTGGTGGTATAGCTATTGCTCTTATAGTAAATACTTCTGATATTACCAATATGGAAGATACTCGTGCTACAAATGATAGTAATGTAGAAATATCAAAAGATATTGCAATGGCTACAAATTCAGCTTTTTCAATTATAGATGACAATACTAATAATAAATTAAAAGAAGATTGGATAGTAAGTCTTATAAATGAATCACTTGAAAATGATGAGCCTGAGCAGTTACCATTATATTTCGATAATATATTGGAGTTATTGAGCAAGAAGAACTTTGATATATATGATAATATTCTATTTAATATAGATATTAAAAATACAAATGAAACAATTCTTGTGAGTCTTTTAAGATTATCTTTTATGGATAGACACAATCTTACAATGTGGGAAGTGTTTCATCAAAATACTAGTCATGAACTATACCAAAGAGGACACAATATTAATGAGTTTTTACATGGATTATCATGATTCAAAAATTAAAGTATTTACCAAAAGATAAGTATGATGATATTAATTTTGTTGCAGTCGCAATAAAAAAATATAACAAAAACCAAAACCATGCTGCATTTATGTTTAAAGATAGAACGAAAGAGTTTAAATTATTTCATTTAGAAGAAAATAAAAAACTAACTTGTGAGGATATACCTTTAGAGCATAATTTTGTATGGTTAGATATGCCTTTAAACAAAGCTAATTTAATTTTTTTATCTCAATATATTGATAGTGTTTCAAAAAATAATCAAGAGGATAGTATCTATTATGGTATTTCAATTCAAGGAATAGATTTTGATACAAATGGTAAACTATTGAAAGATAATGAATTTGATGGACTGACCTGTGCTACTTTTATACTGAAAGTATTAGAGAGTAGAGGTTATAATATTTTTAAATATGAAACTTGGAAACCAAGATATTCCGATATAGCTTGGCAAAATCTTATATTGAAATGGGTTGCACTTGGTGCGAGTAAACTACAAGTTAACTATCAAAATAAATTAATTGGTTCTAATAGATATAGACCTGAAGAAGTTGTATCAGGAGCTTCATGTAAAGAAATACCATTATCTTTTAAAGAAGCAATTAGTCTAGGTAAGGAGCTTGATGAATTTTTATTACATAAAATAAAATAATTTTAGCTATATATCTAAATCTGTTACAATCCGTAACTTTAAGCTTCAATTCTCCACTTTAACCAATTTTAACAAAAATCAATAAAATTATTCCATCAAGTTTTGTAAATTTTATTCAACTCTACTTAAGTTCCATAAAGTCCACTCTTAAGAATTAACACAAACATACCAATATTAACCATTTAAAATTTGTACATAGTTTAAAATACCTCTAAACTAACACAAAGGAAAACGAATGGAACAATTAACTGGTACAGCACTTACAAATTATTTACTTGCTGAATTAATAGCCCAAAAGAAAATTACAAACAGCTATTTAAAACAAATAGCAAATGAAAGAATTATTGATACATTTAGTATTAAATCACTTGAAAAAGCATCTCTTGCTTTAGATTGTTGCAGACAAACTTTAGTAAAAGCCATCAAAGATAAAAAGCTAAAAATAGGTTTTGATTATCTTTTAAGTAGTAGTGGAAGATACAGTTTTTCTGATTATTTGGAACAAAATTTTAAGGGCAAAATTTAAAATCAGTTTGAAGCATATATCTAAATTAATAAAGTGTAAAAGAGAGATATGTTTCCAAGTGGTTTTAAGCTTACTACCAACAATTAAAAGAGTGATATTTATTTCGTATATCACTTTAAAGGTAAATCGAAATTTCATTAAAAATTATAAAGGTTCAAACAATGGAAAAAGGTAAAGATATAAAACTAAATAAACACGGAAACTACTTATACGGTGTTTTAGATGGTGTTGATTTTGTAAGTGCTGGAGTGCTAGAAAATGGTACTAAATACGGAGCAAGTGTTAAACTAAAGTTTATCACAAAAGTATCAGCTATTAAAACAGTTGATGGAGTAGAGATACCAACTCAAAAAGCAATCTCTCAAATCATAAAAGTACCTTGTGCAAATACAGAGTTATCAATCATTGTAAAAAAATACAATGAACTAATAGGTAAAGAATTACTTATTAATTATGGTGTTCAGGATGGAAATACATTTGCTGTAAATGCCAATGTTGAGATAGAAATTATCAAATAAACTTAGGCTTGTTATTCTGTAAGTCCTAAAATCTAATGAAAGGAGATTTGACATTATGAAAAAGTTTTTTGCAATATTTGCTGTTATGACAGCATTTTTAACAAGTTCATTATTTGCTGTAGCAATCGCCGCACCTGATATGACAGATGCAACTGGTTCTGTAACAAATGTGTTCGGTGCTGTTCTTGGTGTTGCTGTATTAATTTACGGTTTCAAAAAAGTTAAAGGTTTACTTTAACCAACTAAAGTCTTTGGGGTGCCACCCAAGGGCTTTTTAAAATTATATAAGAAAAAGGTTTTATAAGTGATAAATTTCAAACAACTACTTTTAACATTATTATTTATAAGTTCTTTAAATGCAGATTATCTTTTATATCTTGAAAAAGATAAAGGAGATGAGATAAAAACATACTGTATTGTTTATTATGATTATAGGATTTAATGAAAAATACTGATTTAGTTTTAAAGCAACGAAGAAAAAAAGAGATTGAAGATATTATTGCTAAAAATCAAAGAGAAAATTTCAAATATACAAAACCAAAACACAAATTAAAACCTTTGATTGTAAAAATCAATGATGTTGCTAAGTTTGTATTTAGTGCAACTAAAAATAAATTTGTTGAACTTCAAACAGTACCCTCAAAACTTAATAATTATCAACTATATAGCTACTTCCTTAAACTTGAAGCTATAGATGTTGAAGAATTAAATATACAACATTATTTAATAACTAAAAATGAGATGATAAAAAGAGGTTTGATTATGGGAAAAATACAACCACTTAATGACACAACTCAAACTTATGGATTTTAGGAGATAAAAATATGCAACATATACACGATGAACTAAACTATTTAACCAATGATATGATTATGTTTTTAAATGATAAATATTTAAGAGAATTTAGCACTTTTGCAAATGATGAGCTTGTAGATATTTTTAACTTATACACAAATAAGGTAAATCACATTATAGATGATGAAAAATATATTAGTGTTGATATAAATGATTTTTACGGTGTAAAGCTTTTTTCACTACAAGTAAAAGAGATACATCTATACAAACTTATTGTTAATTGTCTAATTGAAATTTATCATAGAAGCGGGAGAATATAGTTATGGATATTAAATTTGAGAACTTGGCAAAAATAGATTTGCTAATTCAGATGATGGAGCAATTAGAATCAAAAGTATCAGGAGCTAAAAGATGGTTAAATATTACAGAAACAGCTCACTACTTAGGATATAGTAAAGAGTATATCCATAAACTAAAAGATAGTAGTTTCTTTTTAAATAAACATTATTATAAAAAGAGTGGTAAGTTATTATTTGACAAAGATGAGTTAGATATATGGGTTACATCATCACAAACTACAATGAATCCAAAAGAAATCGCCAAAGAAGTTTTAAAAGATTTAATATGATTAACTGTATAATGTCAATGTTTGTTAGATGTGTTATTTATATGACTTTAATTATTAAGGTAATTAAATGATAAAAATGACACAACCTAAAATTTATACTAGAGGGGTTAAACTCTGGGTACGATTTTCTTTAAATGGAGAAGTGATTAAACAATCACTTAACATTGAAGATAGTAAGGCTAATAGAAAATTAGCTACAACACAAATAATTCCACAAATGCTTTTAAAAGTGCATAGTGGAGAGTTCTTTGAAAACAAAATTGTTCCAACTGTTAAAGAGATGATATATAAGAGTTTAGAAATTCATCAAGGTAGTAGAAAGCTTGTAACTCAAACACAACAAAAAGCTAATTATGAAAAGCATATAATACCTGTATTTGGTAATAGAAAACTAGATACTATAAAAGCATCAGAATTAGCCATTTGGCAAAATAAGTTACTTCTAAAACTAGCCCCTAAAACTGTTTCGGTTTTAAGAGTTATTTTTTATACCGTTTTTGATGATGCTCTAAGAGATGAATTAATAAATAAAAATCCTTTTATAATTGTAAAAGCTCCAAGTAATCAACCAATAAAAAAGATCAATCCATTTACTAAAGATGAGATATACAAAATACTTCCAAAGATTAAATTATCTATGAGATGTTATTTTGCAATAGGATTTTTTACTGGTATGAGGTCTGGCGAGATAATGGCTTTAAGAATATCTGATATAGATATGAAGAATAAAATTATCAAAGTTACTAAAAGTAGAAATAACAAAGTTGAATCTGCTCCAAAAACTAAAAATAGTATTAGGGAAGTAGATATTATAGATGCACTTGTTCCATATTTAGAAGAGCATCTTAAACTATATCCAACTAATGACTACTTATTTAAAAGTAATAGAGATAAAGCTTTTGATTATTCAAGTCAGATTAGCACTACTTACTGGGTTACTGCTTTAAAAGATTTAAACTTTGAATATAGAAATATGCATCAAATGAGGCATACTTTTGCAAGTCTTATGATTGCATCAGGAGAAGATATACTTTGGGTATCTTCTATGCTAGGACATAAAAATTCTAGTATCACTTTATCAGTATATGCTAAATATACAAGAAATACTAAAAAGATAAGAGGAACTTTCCTTTTAGAAAACTAGAACAATCTTGGTTCAGTTTTGGAACAATTTAAAATACGGTAGTAATAAGAACCCTTATAATCAGGGATTTAAGGAAAACATTACAAAATGACATATTTTTTAATTATCTAAATTTCAAATGATATGATAAGAAAAAGAATATAAGGATAATGATATGAATAATCTAACAATAAAAGAAGAACTAACCGACTTCTTACTATACACTACTCC
>JAYEOQ010000079.1:0-17094 GCA_034723215.1 Campylobacterota bacterium
ATCAGCAGTACCAACCGTAGTTTCAAACTCTGATATTGTTTGTTTTGTTTTACAATCAAACTTTAAAACTCTAAATGAATTAGAACCTAAATCTATACTAGTAACATAATGTTGCACAACTATCTCCTTGGCTTAAATTTAGCAGAATTATATCCCTTTAGATGTTAAATATTTATTTATAAGTGTATTAGTTTAATAATAATCAGCCTTAAATATAATCAACTAAGTAAAATTCTATTATAATTCAAAAAATGGAGAAACAATGAAAATAAAACAGATAAAAAAAATGATGATTTCAGGAATAAGTGTTACAACTAATAATGAAAATGAGTTAACAGAAGATAAAGCAAAGATAGCTCAACTATGGGATGAATATACTCAAAACCATATCTATACAAAAACTCATAATAAAGTAAAAGATACAGCTATGTATGGGGTTTATTCAAACTATGTTTCTGATTTAAATGGAGATTTTGATGTGACTGTTGGTGTAGAGGTTACAAAAGCTAAAAATCCAATAGTAATAGAAAATGAAAGATACCTTGTATTTTCAAAAAAAGGGGAACTTCCAGAGATTATTTTTGAAACTTGGGAAGAGATATGGGGATATTTTGAAAACAATGATGAATATAAAAGAAAATACAGTGTAGACTTTGAAAAATATACAAAAGAGGATGAGATTGAGATTTATATATCAATTCAGAGGTAAAATATTATTTATAATATATATCAATCACTATATAAAAAATATGGCGCACAGGGTTGGTGGCCTTTTATTAACTATGATAATGGTAATGATGGGTATCATATATTAGATTATAATTTTCCACGAAATCAAGATGAAGTTTTTGAAGTTTGTCTAGGTTCTATTTTAACACAAAATACAACTTTCAAATCTGTAGTAAAATCACTTCAGAATTTAAATAATATAAATTGTTTAAATGTTAAATCTATAGAATCAATCGATTTAGAGACTTTAAAAGAGGCAATTCGACCATCAGGGTATTTTAACCAAAAATCAAGATATATTTTAGAGTTTATAAAGTTTTATAACTCATTAGATGGAAAAATTCCAACTAGAGATGAACTTTTAAAAGTTATAGGTATAGGGGATGAAACAGCAGATTCAATTCTCCTTTACGGATACAATCAACCACAGTTTGTAGTAGATGCTTATACTAAAAGAATATTAATAGAGTTAAATATAATTAATCAAAAAGCCAAATATAAAGATATAAAAATATTATTTGAAAATTCATTAAAAAAAGTTATTAAAGATGAAAAAGAGTTAGTGATAGTTTATCAAGAGTACCATGCCCTTATTGTAAATCACGCAAAAAGTTTTTATTCTAAAAAGCCTTATGGGGTAGGGTGTTTTTTAAAGGAGATATAGCTTAGACTCTATCTCTTTGAAACAATAGATATAAAATCACACTAATACCAGCACTTCCTAAAATAACAGCCATTATAACTATCTGATACCTAACAGCAACCAAAGGATCAACTCCAGATAGTATTTGTCCTGTCATCATCCCTGGAAGTGAAACTAGTCCAACTGCTAAAAAAGTATTTACTTTAGGTATCAATGAGGTTTTAAATGATATTTTTTTAGCTTCATCATAAGAAGATATCTGCAACTCTTTTTCAAAACGCTCTGCTGCTATTGAGATGGCATTCATACAGTTTGCATATATCATACCCGATATTGGTATCACATATTTTGGGTCATAAAATGGTGTTAAATCTAAAACAAATTCAATAACCAAAACAAGATTTATAGTACCTCCTATTGCAATTGAGATAAATATTATAAAATAGGTATAGATATCTTTGTTTTTTACATTTCTTAAAGCAATAAAACTAGATACAGTGATCATAAATAAAATAATAAACAGTCCAATATACCAAGAATCATTTTGAAAAATATATATTAAGATGTAGCCAATAGCCAATAGTTGGATAATCATTCGTGTTGTAGCATATATGATCTCTGTTTTATTATCTCCCCATTTATAGTAAAAATACCATACAACTCCTAAAGGAAACAATACAAAAAGAATATTTTGAGCGGGTATCAGTTCTATCATTTAAAACTCCTAATAGCAAATAAAGCAGTAATCGTAACAACACCAACAAAAATTCCCACTATTCTAAAAAAATCCTTAACACCAAAAAAACTAACAACGGGATGTAAAAGTATAGGTGAAAAGAATTGTCCTAAAAACAAAGAACTAGTAAGGTAAGCAGAGCTATGTATCCTTTTTGTATGGTGAGCTCGGCTTAGCATCCATGCAGTCATATTTGCCATCAATATTCCACCGCCAAACCCCATAATAGGAGCAGTTAAAAAGAAAAAATGTACATTGGATACTGTTCCTATGGCGATAAAACCAATAGAGATGATACCCATACCTATTAGATATATCTGCACAAAAGAGAACTTAAATTTTAATTTTCTAAATGTTATAGCACCAATTGCATTTGATATAAAAGCTGTTGCTATGATACTGCCTGTCATAGTTCCGCTCGCACCAAAATGGTTTATAATTAAAAAAGGTATTTGAGTCGGTAAGATATAAAAAACAAGCATCAAAAGAAAAGCTAAAAAATAGATGATAAATAGATTTGAATTAATATCACTATCATCTTCATTATTATTTTCTATTATAATTTTCTCATCTAAAAACTTATAAACTAAAGGGATAAGTAAAAAACTAATCATATAAATTGTAAATGAGTATCTCCAGTTTATATCAGATAATATCCCTCCTCCAACTACAAAAATAACTCCGCCCAAAGATATAAAAGCACCTTGAATACCCATAAACTTATTTCGTGCCTCCCCTTTGAAATAGTCACCAACCAAAGAGGTTGAAACAATCATCAAAATAGCTATCGAAATTCCAAGTAAAAATCGAGAAGACAACAATAGATTCATAGTTTCTAAATATAAACCGGAACTACCGCTAATAGCAAATAAAAAAAGAGCAATCAAAGCAGACTTTTTTCGCCCGATCTTATATACAAAATGTCCCAAAAATGGAGCTAAAAATGCTATGGCAAGTGATGGTATCGTTACCATCAATCTAGCTAAAAATTCAATATTCTGTTCATCAACAAAATAATCTTTTAGATGCGGCAAAGCTGTAATAATAGCAATATTTGACATCATAGTTGTCATAGCTATTAGAACCATTGTCAGTTTTGTTGCGTTGGATATGTATTTCAAATATCCTCCTGTTTAAAATTTGTAAATAATTATATATTATACCAAACAAAATAACAAAAATGGTACAATTATTTTAAACTATTCTTTTAAAAAAGAAAAAGAGGGGTGTTAAAATGTTAATTAAAATAGCCATTGCAATATTTATCGCTATCATCCTTTATGGTTTTTATGAAAAAGATCGAAGAACAGAGTTATATAAAAATTTCAGAGAAAATAAACCAATTTTATGTGATGGTGTAATAATACAAAAAAGTGATGGATGGAGTATCCATAATAACCGTTTTTTTACTAATGGAAAAGTTATGAAAACTGTTGTTTTTTGTAACAGTATTGATAAGTAAGTGGCTTTTAAACATCCTTACAAATTTTATTTTTAAAACTTTATCATAATTGGTTGTAATTATAAGTTTAGAATTTAAATTCTACATTTAGAATAAAATCTTACTTTATTATAAATTAATTTTTTAATCTTTTCAACTTGTTGAAATAAACTTTCTCATATTTATAAAAGCATCTACTATTTTAATACTTGTTTCTATGGCTATTTCACTATTTAAAACAGCACTTAGCATTGTTACACCTTGCTCTGTAAAAACATAAGGAAGTGAAGTTGAATGCTTGAGCGTTTTAAACCGGTCGCAATTTGCGACCAGTTTATTTTTCTCATCTTTATCTAGTTGAAATCTAAATTTTTCAGGAAATCTTTTGATATTCCTTTTTACCTGTTCATTTAATCTTTTATTCTCTACTCCATAAAGTTCTGCTAAATCTTTATCAATCATAACTTGAAAGCCACGAATAGTATATATCTTTTTTTGTATATCTTGATTGTCATTTAAAATTTCTATTTTATCATTCATATTAATCTTGCCTTTGGATATAGGTGTTGAAAATTATAACAAAATATTTGTTGATGCTATTTTTATATTGCATTTTGCAATGTTTATGAATATTTATAATATTTTTTCTTTAACTTTATCTATACTAAAGTAAAGTTACCTAAAGTAACGAAACTATATTTTAAAATAAACTTTAACAATCAAATTAAAATGCTATTCAAATGCTATTTAATAAAATTATAATAGAATTATGCAAAATAAAATTTAAGGTAGAAAATAATATGAGTGAAATATTTAATCCAAAAAAAGAGAATTTTAAAAACCCGTTAATTGGTTCAATGCAAGAGTATCAAGAATTGGTATCTGATTTTGATAGTGATTATGAGGGAACATGGGCACAGTGTGCAAATAGTTGTATAGATTGGTTTGAGCCATTTACACAAACTCTTGATGAGTCTAATGCTCCGTTTTACAAGTGGTTTACTGGTGGAAAACTAAATGTTGCTCACCAATGTGTTGATAGACATTTAGATACAAAGAAAAATAAAGCAGCAATTATATTTGAAGGTGACAACGGTGATCAAAGAATATTAACTTATAGAGAGTTAGCGTATGAAGTTAATAAAACTGCAAATATGTTTAAAAATAAGTTTGATATCAAAAAAGGTGACAGAGTAGTTGTATATATGCCAATGATTCCAGAAGCAGCTGTTACTATGTTAGCTTGTGCGAAAATTGGTGCTATTCACTCTATTGTATTTGGTGGATTTTCTGCTGAAGCTTTAAGAGATAGAATTATAGATGCCGAAGCTAAGTTAGTTGTAACTGCTGATGGTGCATATAGAAAAGGTAAGCCTTATATGCTTAAACCTGTTGTAGATGTAGCATTAGAAAAGGGGTGTGAGTGTGTACAAAATGTTTGTATCGTTGAGAGAAATGGTGAAGATATCCATTGGGAAGCTGGTAGAGATTGGAGTTATAACGAATTAGTTAAATTAGAATCACCAAAATGTGAAGCAGAGCCAATGGATAGTGAAGACCCACTATTTTTATTATACACAAGTGGAAGTACTGGTAAACCAAAAGGTGTACAACATAGTAGTGCTGGATATATTCTATGGGCTCAGATGACTATGGAGTTGGTATTTGATATCAAAGATAATGATACTTTCTGGTGTACTGCTGATGTTGGTTGGATTACAGGACATACATATATTGTTTATGGTCCATTAGCAGCAGGGGCTACTACTGTTATGTTTGAAGGTGTTCCTACTTTCCCAGATGCTGGAAGATGTTGGAGAATGGTTGAAGAGTATCAAGTAAACCAATTCTATACAGCACCAACTGCTATTAGATTACTTCATAAAACTGGTGAAGATGAGCCAAGTAAATATGACCTATCTAGTTTAAGAATTTTAGGAACTGTTGGTGAGCCAATTGATCCACCTGCATGGAAATGGTACTATGAGCAAGTTGGAAGCTCTAATTGTTCTATTGTTGATACATATTGGCAAACAGAAACAGGGGGACATATGATATCTCCACTTCCAGCTGCAACACCTATTAAACCTGCTTGTGCAACATTTCCTCTACCTGGAATAGCAGCTGAAATTATCGAAGAGGATGGTACACCAATTGAAGTAGGGGAAAAGGGGTTTTTATGTATAACAAAACCTTGGCCATCAATGATAAGAACTATTTGGAATGACCCAGAAAGATTTAAAAAGTCATATTTTGGTGACTGTAAAAAAGATGGAAAACCAGTATACTTTTCAGGTGATGGAGCTATGATGGATGATGATGGTTATATCACTATTACAGGTAGAACTGATGATGTTATAAATGTTTCTGGACATAGAATGGGAACAGCAGAAGTTGAAGCTGCTATTAAAAAACATGACAATGTTGCTAGCGTTGCAGTTGTTGGAAAGCCACATGATATAAAAGGTGAAGGTATTTTTGCATATATCGTTCTAAAATCAGATGATGGTATTGCCGATGAATTAGAAGAGATGAAAGAGATAAATGGATTAATCAAAGCAGAGATAGGTGCTATTGCACTTTGTGATGATATGGCTTTTGTTCCTGATTTACCAAAAACAAGAAGTGGTAAGATTATGAGAAGAATTTTAAGAAGTATTGTAAAAGGTGAGAAAATCACACAAGATACATCTACACTAGAAGACCCATCTATTGTGGGAACTATAGAAAATATAGTTAATTCATAATAACTATAAATTAAAATAAAAAACCTACCAAGAGATTGGTAGGTTTTTTTATGAACTTATTTTACCTCATATAAAAGGAGCTTTTTTCACTTTAATTAATTTGATAGTTTGTTATTTTCATCTACTAGCTCTTGGATTCTATGATTTAATTTATTAATAGTAGCTATATATTCATGAGAATGTTTATTTAATTCTCTTAGTTCTTCAATTTGATCTTTATAGTTTTTATTTTCTTGTTTTAATAACTCCTCTTCCTCTTTTAGAAGTTTATTATCTTGTATCAATATATCCTCTTCCACTTTTAGTAAGTCAAACTCCTCTTTTAATAGAATATCAAGTTCGCAATGTGAAGTAGGTTTAGATTCATTATAAAAAGTTTTTATCTTTTTTAGTAGAAGTTTTAAACTATAGTTTTCTCTTTTTACTTTATATAGTGTATCTAACTCACTGTGTAGATCGTGATTCGTTTTTTTAACATCTTCATATGCTTTTTTTATAGATTCATACTCTTTTGAAACACTATTTAGTTGTTCAGATAACTTTTTTTTCTCTTTTTTATAAATAACATTTTCTCTAAAAACAATAATTATCGCAATAATAGCAATAAAATAAAATGTAAGCTCTACAAACATAATAATCCTTTATTTAATTCTATTTAAATAAATTATATCATTTTTTAGCTTTTTTCTATAGCCTCTTGAACTTTGATAGCTTGATGATGCTCTTTTACATCGTGACATCTTACTATTGATGCACCTTTTTTTATAGAATCTAAATGTATAGCTAAAGTACCTGATAATCTTTCATCAGTAGAACTTGGTACTATTTTATCTATCATAGATTTTCTACTTGCTCCTATTAGAATCTCATATCCAAAGTGTTTAAAGTGTTCCATATTTTGAAGTAGTGTTAGATTGTGTTCTAAAGTTTTTCCAAAACCAATCCCAACATCTAAAACAATATTTTTTATACCAAACTCTTTTGCTTTGGCTATACGCTCTTTAAAGAAGTTATCTATATCAATCATCACATTTTCATACTCTGGTTCATTTTGCATATTTAGAGGTGTTTTTTGCATATGCATTATAACTATAGTAGCATCATATTTTGCAGTTAATTTAGCAACTTCATCATCTTGTAGTCCTGTAATATCATTTACTATTTTAAAACCACTTTTAAGTGCATATTCTATAACTTTAGGTGAATAGCTATCTATACTAAATGTTGTATTTTCATATAGTTTGTTCTCTTTTATAGCATCACAAATTGGTTTTACTCTATTTAGCTCTTCATCTTGGCTAACACTTACACTCCCTGGACGACTTGAAACACCACCAATATCAATAATAGTTGCACCATCAGAAATCATAGTATTGATTTTATTAAGTGCATTTTCCCCTTTAAATCTGCTGTTTGAATAAAAGCTATCATCGTTTGCATTTATTACACCCATAATTTTTGTTTGATATGAAGTTTTTTTAACAAATGATTTTAACTCTTTAGCTAAGTTTTTTAATCCAAAAGGTTGTGCTAACTCTTTTTTTGATAGTAGTTCAAACTGTTTAGTTGTCCCTATTAAGATTGCATCTACATATTTCTCTTTAGCAATAATAGTCCCCATAGGTACACATAAATCAGCTCCAATAGAGAGTGCATCTTGTTTTAAGATATTTGCACCACCTACATGAAGTGATTTTATATACAACATATGTGAGTTTGTTTTTTTAGACATTATTTTAGAGCCAGTTTCATCAGCACCTATTTTTTTAAATAGTTCTAATGAATTGTTGTTATTTAGTTTATAAAATTCCATTTTATCTTTTTGACATTAGATTTAAAAGTAGGGTAGTTAATACATTTATAGGTCTTGAGTTTAGTTCAAGTAGTTTCATTGCTGTACTAAAACTATGTAACTCTTTTTGAGAGTATTTTATATTTTGTTTATTTATTGTATAAATAATAGACTCTAATATATCTTTTGCATCAGATTTTGATACTCTTTGGTTTTGTTTTAGAAATGTATAAACCTCTTTTAGTTCTAGTTTAGCAAGATTTAAATTAGATAGTTTAATATCTTTTTTAGTTTTTAAATATTTTACTTGAACTCTTGACAATATAGTTGGTAAAATTGAGTTTTTTGATGTAGTAATGATTAAAAAGATAATGTTTTTAGGTGGCTCCTCTAAAACTTTTAAAAGTGAGTTTTGTGCTTCTGTTCTAAATGAATCACCACATAAAAAGATATATTTTACTTCTGATGTAGCAATATATGCCTCTTTTATAGCTTTTTGTGCTTGAAGTATTTGAAACTCTGTTTTCCCATCATCTTCATTTTTTATAACTCTTATATTGTGTTTTGGTAAAGTTGAAGAGATCTCATTTAAAGAGTTTTCAACACTATTTACAATGAAAAGGGTAGATTGTTGAATCATTTTATTTTGATACATCAACTTCAGCAAAAAGAACTGCACTAATTGTTTTATCAAACAACCTATACATATTTAGAAGTCTTATATCTAGTGCATCATCTGTACTATTTAGATAAAAACTATTTGATAACTCCTCATCCATCAACCATAAAAATGGTTGTTTAGATATTTTAGCTAAAGTTGCTCTTTTACTTTGACTTTTTCCAATATACCAAAAGAAATAACCATTTGGAAAAGAGATATTTAACATATCATGGATAAGTTCAATATCAATTTCACTTTTGATATTTTCAAGATTTGAAGTAAATGAATCAAAAGAATAAAAAGGTAAAAGTGGTCGTTTCAAACTTTTTTTGTTTATGTTTGTTAGTATATATTTCATAAACCATTCATTTTCATTATCTGTAATAATTAAAACAGACTTACCCTTATCTATTATATTAGTAATAGATTTAGCTATAAGAGGGAGCCAATCATATTTCCTCTCCTCTAGCCAAGGGCCTAGAAGTTTATCTTCTCTAATTGTATCTATTGTCCAGTTTGTAAACTCTTGCAAAAACTAAAACCTATTTCTCTAGTTCATAAGCATTGTGAAGTGAACGAACTGCTAACTCTGCATATTTCTCATCTATAATCATAGATATTTTTATCTCACTTGTACTTATTATGTTTATATTGATGTTATCTTTTGCCATAGCAGTAAAAGCTTTAGATGCAACACCTGTGTGTGATTTCATACCAACACCAACTATAGAAACTTTACATATAGCATCATTGTAATCAATCAGTTCACTATCTTCTTCAAAGTTTTTCATTACAGTTTCTGTTTTTTCTAAATCATCGTTAGGTACTGTAAAGTCAAGATTTGTAGTGTTATCTTGTCCTCTTGTTTGAACTATCATATCAACATTTATATTAGCATCAGCTAGTGCTGTAAAGATTGAAGATGCGATACCCGGCTTGTCAACTACTCCATACATCCCAACTCTAATTTGATTTCTATCTAGTGCTATTCCACTTACTACTGGTGCTTCCATAATGTTCTCCTCTTTTGTTATTAATGTCCCCTCAACTTCTGGAGTGAAACTACTTCTTGATACTAAATTTACATTTAGTTTTTTTGCCATCTCAACACTTCTATTTTGTAAAACTTTTGCTCCAAGTGAAGCTAACTCTAACATCTCCTCATAAGATATTTTTTCTAATTTCTTCGCTTTTGGTTCAATTCGAGGGTCTGTAGTATATATACCATCAACATCAGTATATATCTCACATAAATCTGCATTTAATGCACCAGCAAGTGCAACAGCAGTTAAATCACTACCACCACGACCAAGAGTTGTAACTCTATTGTTTTCTTGACTTATACCTTGAAAACCAGCAACAATAATAATTTTTCCATCTTTTATCGCATTTTGCATATTAGTAGGGTCAATAGTTTCAATTCTTGCTTTAGTATGTGAAGAATCAGTTACAATTCCTGCTTCTCTACCACTCATAGATGTAGTTTTATAACCTTGCTCGTTCAAAGCAATTGAAAGAAGGGCAGAGGTAACTCTTTCTCCAGAACTTAATAACATATCCATCTCAACATCATTTGGGTTTTTACTAAAGTTTTGAGCATACTCAATAAGCTTATTTGTTTCACCACTCATAGCACTAACAACTGCTACTATTTGATCGCCATTATCCTTAAGTTTTTTAATAATATTAGCAACATTTTGAATTCTTTCCAAAGTACCAACACTAGTACCACCGAATTTTAATACTTTTAACATAATCTAATTATTCTCCATATTTAAATATAACCTTCGTTCTTAAAGTATTTTAATACTTTTTTATAAACTGTCCTCTTAAAAAAAGTGATATAGTCATTCAATTTTTCTGTTTTAACAAATTTATAGTTGCTGAACTCTGGTATCTTAGTTTTTATATCTATTTTTGCACCTTTTTTTAACTTTACTAAAAAATATTTTTGTGTTTGTCCATCAAAAGGTGCCATTCTATCAGCAACAGCTTGTGGAAAATCATAGCTTACCCAATCAGGATATTCAGCTACAATATCAACGCTATTAGTACCAATTTCCTCTTCTAATTCTCTAAATAAAGCCTCTTTTGCTGTTTCACCTTCATCTATTCCACCTTGTGGAAATTGCCAAGCATCTTCAACATCTATTCGAGATGCTATAAAAATCTCACATTTTGCAGGGTATGATGATGATAAAACAATAGCAGCGACATTTGGTCTATAATTTTTCTTTGTTTTATCTTCCATTAATAAAATTACCTTATAATTTGCTTTTAAAATATATCGCGATGATACCTAAAGGATGCTTTAAAAATGCTTTTATATATTCATATTCCATTTTGTGACAGCAAGTGTTTTTATTGTGCTTTTAATTCATATACCAGTTTACACAGCTTACGAAAAGAGTATATGAAAGCTTTGAAAACTCAGCTTAAATTTGAGTTAGAAAAATATAATAAAAAGGTAGAAACTATTTTTATAGGTGGGGGAACCCCCAGTTGTATCGATGCTTTAGAGTATAAAGAGGTTATGGAGATAGTAAAGCCGTATATAGATAACAATATTGAGATAACAATAGAGGCAAATCCAAACTCAGCTAGTTTTGAATGGTTGAAAAATATATATAATATAGGTATAAACAGAGTTAGTTTTGGTGTCCAAAGCTTTGATGATGAAAAGTTAAATTTTTTAGGTAGAAATCATAATAAAACAGAAGCTATAAGTGCTATAGAAAATGCTAATAAAATAGGCTTTAAAAATATAAATATGGATATCATATATGACACCTCCCTTGATACAAAAGAGTTACTTGATAGTGATCTAAATATCATAAAAAGTCTACCAATAAACCACATAAGTGCATATAGTTTAACGCTAGAAGAGGGTACAAAGTTTTACAACAAAAGTAGTGTACAAGTTGAAAATGAAAAGCTTGCAAAACACCTATTTGAGAGTCTAAATTCTCAAGGATATTCACAATATGAGATATCAAATTTTGCTAAAAATGAAGATGCAAGAAGTAAACATAACTTAGGATATTGGGAGTATAAAGAGTATTTAGGGGTGGGGTGTGGAGCTGTTGGCTGTATTGAAAATAAAAGATACTATGGTATAAAAGATGTACAACAATACATAGATACACCTTTAGAGTATGAAGATATTGAACCTTTAAGTGATGAAGATATAGTTTTAGAAAAAGTTTTGCTTGGATTTAGAAGTGTTATCGGTGTCGATATGAATATTTTAAATATCAAACAACAAGAAAAGCTACAGCAACTAATAGATGATAATAAAGTAACTCTCAAAGATAATAAAATATATAATAATAACTATATGTTAGCGGATGAATTAGCACTCTACTTAGAATAGTGCTAGTTTTAAGTGAAGTCTTATATATCTTCGTTATAATTCCAATTGAAATAAATTAAAATAAGATAATAAAAGGAAATATATAATATGGCAAAACATGAATTTCAAACAGAAGTAGGTCAACTTCTTAAACTAATGACTCACTCTTTATACTCAAATAAAGAGATTTTCGTAAGAGAACTTGTATCTAACTGTAGTGATGCAATTGATAAACTAGAGTATTTAAAACTTACAGATGAAAAACTAAAAGGTTTTGAATCTACACCACAAATAAATATTAAAATTGATGAAGAGGATGGTTCTATAACTATTGCGGATAATGGTATAGGGATGAATGAGGAAGATTTAATAGCTTCTATTGGTACTATCGCAAAATCAGGTACAAAATCATTTATGGAAAACTTAACAGGTGATGCTAAAAAAGATAGTAACTTAATTGGTCAGTTTGGAGTAGGGTTCTATTCTGTATTTATGGTAGCTGATAGAGTTGATGTTATCTCTAAAAAAGCTGGTGAAGATCAAGCTTATAAATGGTCAAGTGATGGTTCTGGTTCATTTGATCTATCTCCTTGTGTAAAAGAGGATGCTGGAACTGTTATCTATATTCATATGAAAGATGAAGAGAAAAGTGAATTTGTATCTAAACAAAGAATAGAAACAATTGTTAAAAAATACTCAAATCATATCCCATTTCCAATTTTCTTAAATTATACAGAAGATGTGACTGAAGAGTTATCTGATGAAGATAAAGAGGCTGGAAAAGAAGCTATTACAACAACCCAAAGCAAAAGAGAACAAGCAAATGAAGCTACAGCTTTATGGACACAACCAAAAGGTAAGTTAAAAGCTGATGATTATAATGAGTTTTATAAAACTATCTCTCACGATTCAAATGACCCAATGGCTTATGTACACACAAAAGCAGAGGGTGTAAGTGAGTATACAACACTATTTTATATCCCTAAAACAGCACCTATGGATATGTATAGAGTTGATTTTCAACCAGGTGTTAAGCTTTATGTTAAAAGAGTATTTATCACAGATGATGAAAAAGAGTTACTTCCTACATACCTTAGATTTGTAAAAGGTATCATTGATAGTGAAGATTTACCGTTAAATGTTTCTAGAGAGATTTTACAAGAAAACAAAGTTATGGCAAACATCAAGCAATCTTCTGTTAAAAAAGTTTTAAGTGAGATTAAAAAACTTTCAAAAGATGAAGAGAAATACAAAGAGTTTGTCAGCCAATACAACAGACCTTTAAAAGAGGGTGTATATCAAGACCATGTAAACAAAGATGCAATTTTAGAGTTAGTTAGATATAAATCTACAAATGATAAAGATACAATGACTTCACTAGCAGCATATAAAGAGAGAGCCAACACTGAACAAAAAGCTATTTTCTATATCGTTGGTGATGATGAAAGAGTTTTAAGAAATTCTCCACTTATGGAAAGTTATAAAAAAAATAATATTGAAGTTCTTATATTAGATGATAAAGAGATAGATGAAGTTATCACTCCTGCTATTGGTCAGTATAAAGATTGGGATATGAAAGATATCACATCATGCGCGGCACCAGAAACAACGCAAACAGAAGATGAGAAAAAAGAGGTAGAAGCAGAGTTTAAATCTATTGTTGAAAAAATCAAAGAGACTTTAGGTGAAGCTGTATCTGATGTTAAAACAACAACTAGACTTTCTGATTCTCCATCATGTGTAGTAAAAGATCCAAATGATCCAATGGCTCAAATGGCCGCTATGATGAAATCTATGGGTCAAGAGGTTCCAGAGTCTGCTCCTATTTTAGAGATTAACCCTGATCATGCTATCGTTAAGTCATTAAATGGTTGTAGTGATGATTCTATGGTTGAAACTATCTCTTGGTTGCTTTTAGATCAAGCAAAAATGGCTGAAGGTATGGAGGTAAAAGATATAGTTGCTTTTACTCAAAGATTAAATAAGGTTATGACAAAGGCGTTCTAATGACAACTAAACTACTAATACCAATTGTAGTGGCATCTCTTATCTTTACAGCTTGTGGAGATAAAACAGAAACAACTACAACAGAAGTAAAAAAAGTTGCAGAACCAACTAAAACAGATATAGCAGTTGAAAAGTCAAAAGATGCTTTAAGTGCTATTGAGACGGCTGTTTCATCTAAAGTTGATGAGGCAAAAGAAATTATTGCCAAAAAAACACCAGAGATAAAAGAGGCTGTAGTAGCTAAAACAGAAGATGTTACAAAAGTACTTGAAGAGAAAGTTGCAAATGTAACAAAAATGGTAAACGACAGTATGAAAAGTGGTGAAACTTTATATAAACCTTGTGCAGGATGTCACGGAGCAAAGGCTGAAAAGAAAGCTTTAGGTAAAAGTGCAGTTGTAAAAGGTTGGAGTGAAGATAAAATTTATCAAGCTTTAGTTGGATACAAAGATGGTTCTTATGGTGGAGCTATGAAAGGTCTTATGAAAGGGCAAGTTTCTAAACTAACAGATGGTAATCTAAAAAGTTTGGCATCTTATATATCAAAGTTTTAATTTAATTATAGTTTTAAATCACACAAAAAGTATATATTTTGTGTGGTTTTTTAACTTATTAAAAAGTAAGGTTATCTATGCAATTTAAAGATTTTATATTTTCTATAATTTTACTTTTTGTTATCGCAGTATATTTTACTTTCTATCCTTTAAATGTTGATTCTACTTGGATTTTACATAGTGCACAACGGATGCTTAGTGGTGCTACTTTATATATTGATGTAGTAGAGGTAAATCCACCATTAATTTTTATCTATTCTATTGTACCTATATTGTTTTCGGAATTTAGTTATATTTCACCTACACATTCTTATATCTTATTTGTAATAATTTTAATTTTAATTTCTCTTTATTTATCATGGATAGTTTTAAGTAATTATTATGTTAGTAAATTAAATAGTATTCGTCATTATTTATATCTAATCGGTTTTATTTTAACTATCTCTATCTCTTCAAATTTTGGTCAAAGAGAACATCTTTTGATGATTTTTATAACTCCTTTTATATTGATGATGATATATAGAGATAAAATACAATTATCTTCTTTATCTATTATACTCATAGCAGCTTTTGCAAGTTTTGGTTTCAATATTAAACCGCATTTTTTTCTTATATTTATAGGTGCTGAATTAGCTTATATGATTCATAGTAAAAATATATTATCTATTTTTCGTAAAGATTCAATTATTATTATTTGTAGTGGAGTTTTATATCTGCTGCTTATATTTATAAAATTTCCTGAATATATTAATTTTGCAGTGCCGATGGCGCTTGATACATATACAACTCTCTTTAATAAATCATTTAAAGTATTATTATTAAATAATACAATTTTATTACTGTTTTTATCAATTTTATTTTGGTTTATTTTTACAGCTAGAAAATTAAATCTTGCAACTAAAATATTGTTTAGTATTATTATAACATCGTTAGCATTATACTTAATACAACAAAAGGGATGGTCTTACCATGCGATACCATTGCTTATATCAATATTATTATTCTTATCTTATATTGTAATTAATAACCTTAAAAAAGATTCACAACTTTATATTTTAGGATTTATACCTATTATAATATCTATTATTGTTATGAATATTCAATCTGTACCTAGGTTTTATGAACTTGAAAATATTTTAAAAGATATACCCCAGGGTAGTAAAGTCCATATTATTTCGACAGATATTGCCAGAGGGCAGGCATTACTTGCAGAAAATAAACTCCAATGGGCTTCTAGATTTGGTGCATTAGGTATTTTACCTGCAATTATAGAGAACAAAAATACAAAACTAAAAGAATATTTATTTAACTCATTATATACGGATATAAAAAAATACAAACCGGATGTAATCATATTTTGTAGTAAATACCCATCTTTTAATTATTATAACTATTTTTCTAATAATGACAAAAGATTAAGAGAAATATACAATATTTATTATAAAAAGAGTACAATTGAGGGGTATACTATACTTTATAAACACAAGGAAATTAATTAATGTCACACTCACTACTTATTATTTTACCATGTTTTAATGAAGAGCCTATATTAGAATATACCATGAATAAAATGAACAAACTAATAGGTCAAATGATTGAAAATAAGCTAATTGATTCTAATAGCAATCTTCTATTTATAGATGATGGTTCCTCTGATAAAACTTGGGATTTAATTACTAAAGCTTCAAATGTAAACAGTAATAAAGGTATAAAATTATCAAAAAACTTTGGACACCAAAACGCTATATTATCTGGGTTATTATCAAATATTAATAAGTATGATTTATATATAACTATTGATGCTGATTTACAAGATGATATTGAAATTATTCCGCGGATGATAGAATCTTACATAAAAGGAAATGAGATTGTTTATGGAGTTAGAAAAGAGCGAGAGAATGATACATTTTTTAAAAGAAAAACTGCTGAAATTTTTTATTCTATACAAAAAAAACTAGGTATTGATATAGTATATAATCATGCAGATTTTAGATTGATTTCAAATAGAACATTAATTGAATTGGAAAAGTTTAAAGAGGTGAATCTATTTTTAAGAGCTATTTTCCCACTGATTGGATTTAAATCAAGTACGGTATATTATAATAGAAAAGAAAGATCTGCCGGGGTAAGTAAATACCCTTTTATGAAAATGATCGCTTTTGCCAGTGATGGGATAACATCATTTAGTATTAAACCATTAAGAATAGTATTATTTGTAGGTCTATTTATATTTATGCTAAGTATTTGTATCTCAATTTGGATATTGTATGGCACTATTATTGATGGAAAAACTGTACCAGGGTGGGCATCTACTGTTTTACCTATATATTTTATAGGGGGAATTCAACTTTTTTCTATTGGTATTATTGGTGAATATATTGGTAAAATATACAATGAAACTAAAGCTCGACCAAGATTTATTATAGAAGACT
>JAYEOQ010000080.1:0-17043 GCA_034723215.1 Campylobacterota bacterium
AAAGTTCTTAATAATTCTATGAAAAATGATTCCGTTGTAGTAGCCATTTTTAATATGTGTAGTAAAGTTTTCTACAGTCTTAGGTGCCAAATCAGCCCTTAATTCAATCTCAATTTTACCTTGTGTTGTTTCTAGAATTGCAATTGGATTTGATGCTTGTAAATAAGCAAAAGCTAATACTAAAAGTAATAGTTTTTTCATTTTTTTCCTTTAAATTTAATTTATATAATAATAACTAAATAATCTTAAATATAAAAATTTATAATTATTATAAGATTAAAAATAAAAGATTTACTTATATTTAACCTTATTTTGATACAATCAAAAAATTATAAAATTAACAAAAAAAGGAAATTTATGTTAAAAGAAAAATATTCACCGATGCATTTTTTAGGTGCATTAGGTGCTGGTGGATTATCAGCATCATTTTATATGTATTTAATGTTTTTAGTGCCTCATAAAGATACACCAATGGCAACATTCGACCAAATATTTCCAGTATTACTTAAAGGTGATTGGTTATCATTTGTAAGTGCGTTTAGTATCGTATTTATAGTTGCATTTTCATATTTACATTTTAAATTACTTTTTTGGAATATCAAACAGTATAAAGCTTTTAAAGAAACAAAGGCATTTGAAACTTTAGTAAACAGTAATGCAGAGGTTACACTTATGGCTATACCTCTTACTTTTACTATGACTATAAACATATTCTTTATTTTAGGTGCAACTTTTGTACCAAACTTATGGAGTATTATTGAGTTTATGTTCCCATTTGCATTAATAGGTTTTGCTGTAACTGGATACTATGCTATAAAGATCTTTATGGTTTATTTTTCAAGACTTATTACAACTGGAGATTTTGATTTTACTAAAAACAACAATCTTTCTCAAATGGTTTCAATCTTTGCATTCTCTATGGTTGCTGTTGGTTTTGCAGCTCCTGGTGCTATGAGTAACTATATTGAGATAAATGCTATAGGGATATTTTGTGCAATATTTTTTGCCTCTATTTCAATACTTTTATTAACTATTAAACTGATTTTAGGATTTAAAGGTATGTTTGAACATGGTATAAGTATAGAGGCTAGTCCATCTATGTGGATTATTATCCCTATTCTTACTTTATTAGGTATTATGCTTATTAGAATTAGTTTTGGTTTTGATCATCACTTTGAAGCACCTTTAGATAAAACATCTTTATTTTCATTAACAAGTTTTGTTGTATCTTTACAAGTTATATTTGGTATGTTAGGTTACTCTGTTATGAAAAAACTAGGATACTTTGAAGAGTATATTGAAGGTGATAAAAAATCTCCAGTATCATTTGCACTTATTTGTCCTGGTGTTGCTTTTATGGTATTTGGTATGTTTTTTATAAATATTGGATTGGTTTTAAATGGAGTTATTGATAAATATTCTATAGCTTATTTCTTATTTATGCTTCCATTTATGTTTGTACAATATAAAACAGTTATCTATTTCTTTAAACTAAAAAATAAATTTTTATTGTAAATAATATTAAGAATAAAAATGGGAAACGATTTATATTTCCCTTTTTTATAACTATTTATCAGATATATCTATATCAATACCTTTATCTAAAAGATTAGCTTGTCTTACTTTTAAATAGTCTAAGAATGTATGATATTTATCATAATGTTTACCGCTAACAAATCTAAACACCTCTTTAAAATGAAAGCTATAAAGTAGTGCGTCTATTCTTATTATCTCTTTTTTATCATCAAATAATATAATCCCTGGTCTATAATCAAGCTTTAATTTTTCAGCCCATTTTTTAGGTGTAGTATAATTGCCACTTGGTGTAACAATCTCTTTATTTGAGTTTGCATCTAAACGGATAATCGAGAATTTAGATAACTCCTTTTTTACATCTGTATTTTTAAATGTAGTATTGTGTAGATATTTACATTGTGTACAACTACTATCTTCAAATATAACTGCAAGTGGTTTATTTATATTAGATAAATTATCTGTATTTGTAAACATTGAATTATCTTTTATTTTATATAAACCTTTGTCTTTATGTTTTTCTAAATATTTTGTTAAAGATATATTTTCATACTCTTTTGTTTTTACATATTGTAAAATATGTTTAAAGTTTTTTACTGATCTATATCCATTTATACGAACAACGATATTATTATTAGAATCTAAAAATAAAATTGTTGGAGTATATTGAACTTTTAGATGTTTTGCATATTCTTTTTCTGTTAAAGTTGTATCTTCATTGATAGCTATCTCTTTACTACCTTTTACATTTATACCTATTACATCAAAATTCTTTTCAATAAAAGCTTGATTTTTAGTACCTTTAGTGAAATTTTCATTTAACATTTTAGTGCAATACGGGCAAAACTTTAATGTTAAAAACAGCATCAGATGTTTATCATTCTCTTTTGCCTCTTCAATATCATCAGCAATATCAAGAAAACTCTCTTTAAACCAAGCTGGCATTGAGTGATCTTCACCACCTGAGAAAGTACCTTTTTTTATCTCTTGTCCATTTATATTTAATGCTAATGATAAAATAACAGCAATTGAACTAAAAACTTTAATATAACTTTTTCTCATAATTTATCCTTTTTAACTATAATAAATAATTATAGTTAAAGTTTACCTAATAAGATATTTAATTGAGTTTAAATTAATTTTTTTGTAAACTATGTAATATATATCTAAGAAAGGTTTTAAAATGATTGGCAGAAATATATTAGTTGGTGTGATTGGTTTTAGTTTACTTTTTGGTACAACATTGTTTGCAAAGAATGATGGGAATGGTAACAAAAAAGAGAATAAGTATAAACATCTAAAAGGGAAAAAATTACCAAAAGGTTTAGAGAAAAAACTAAATAGAGGTGGTGTGCTACCTCCAGGATGGAGAGATAAGCTTATAGTAGGTACTAAAGTTGATAGTAGAGTTATTAAAAGAGCAAGAGTAGTAAGAACTAGTGATTATGCTCAGCCAAACTATAAAACTCCAGGGACAGAGGTATATAAAATAAATGATAAAATTATTAAAGTTTTAACTGCAACAAATGTAATTTTGGATGTTTTGGATTTAAATAGGTAGTAATCACATTTTAACTATATTTATAGTAGTATTCTACCCTTAAAATGACTCAAGGATAGAATACTTTATATGCCACTATCAAACTTAAATTCGGAACAACACTCATCTGCTACTTGTAATCTAGGACATAATCTTACAATAGCTAGTGCAGGGACTGGAAAAACATCTACAATAGTTGGCAGAATTGGGCATCTTCTTCATAGTGGAGTTAAACCACAACAAATACTACTTTTAACATTTACAAATAAAGCTGCTGCTGAGATGATAGTAAGGGTTGCTAAATATTTTGATGAGGCAACGGCAAAAGCAATTGTATCTGGTACTTTTCATAGTGTAAGTTATAAGATGTTAAAACAGTATGGTAAAAACATCACTTTAAAACAACCAAATGAGTTAAAAACATTATTTAAATCAGTTTATGAAAAAAGAGTTTTTGTTGAACAAAACGATACAAAACCATATGATGGTGGCTATCTATATGATATATATAGTTTATATCTAAATAGTAGTTATGATGAAGATTTTGAAACATGGATGGGTAATAAAAACGAAGAACAAAAGCAATATACAATTATTTATCAAGATGTTGTTGATGAGTTTACAAGATTAAAAAAACAGTATGGTTATGTAAACTTTGATGATCTGCTTTTAGAGATGTTAGAGTTGCAAAAGCAAAATGAGTTTGATTTTGTTGAGATACTTGTAGATGAGTATCAAGATACAAACCCTCTTCAAGGTAAGATTTTAGATGGTTTTAAACCTAAAAGTTTATTTTGTGTTGGTGATTATGATCAATCTATCTATGCATTTAATGGTAGTGATATTGGTATCATCTCATCATTTGATAAAAGATATGATGAAGCATCGGTTTTTACTTTAGATAAAAACTACCGTTCAACTGCACCTATTTTAAATCTTGCAAATAAAGTTATAGTTCATAATCCTAGAATATATGAAAAGTCTTTAAAGGTGGTAAGAACTGAAACACCACATACTCCACAGCTTCTTAAATTTGATGAACTATATGGACAATATGAATTTATAGGTAAAAAAATATCTCAAACTACTACAAAACATAGTGATATAGCTATTATATATAGAAATAATTCTAGTGCAGATGGAATTGAAGCAAACTTGCGAGATATGGGTATAGAGTGTAAAAGAAAAGGTGGACATAGTTTTTTTGATGCAAGAGAGATAAAAGTTATACTTGATTTGATGGTATTAATGGTAAATCATAATGATATGATGGCATTTATACATCTAATAGAGTATGGGAAAGGGATAGGAAAAGCAATAGCCAAAGATATATTTGAAGCACTTTTAAGAGTTGGTCATGGTAACCTTTTTCACGGTCTTTTAAATCCAGATAATACAATTATAAAACCATATAAAAGTACAAAAACTACTAATATACAGTTGGGGCTTTTTGATGACTTTATCGAGATGGGTTCAACTTCTAAGTTTAAGGATTTAGGTTGGGAGTTGAAGTTTTTAAATAACAATATATTAAAACATCCAAAGTTAACTTTAGAGGGTGGGATATTTTTATATGACTTTTATACTTTAATTAAAGAGTTAAAAAGGATTCAAAATCCAAAAAATATGATAGTTCATATTCAAAAGCATAAGTTTTTTGAAACAATAGTTGATACACTTACAACAAATAGAGCAAAACAAAAAGATGGTTCAATAAATGAAGATATGAAAAAGTCGGCATTTTTTAAATGCTCAAGAAGAGTGGAAACTCTAAAGCAATTATCTACTAGACATACGAGTATAAAAAACTTTATAAATGCAATGATACTTGGTGGCGGTGAGATGAGTGAGGGTGGAGGTGTAAACCTTCTGTCTGTTCACGCAAGTAAAGGTTTGGAGTTTAAAGAGGTTTATGTTGTTGATTTAATGGATGGTAGATTTCCAAATAGAACTTTGATGAGTAAAGGTGGAAGCCTTGAAGAGGAGAGAAGACTGTTTTATGTAGCAGTTACAAGAGCAAAAGATATTTTATATCTTAGCTATGCCTCTTATGATAGAGTTAAAAAACTTGATTTTATATATAGTCCATTTTTGGTTGAAGCTGGACTTGTAAAAAAAGAGGCAGATGATTCTTAAAAATCAACTAAAATCATCTCTTTATTTTTAAAATATACACACTTCTTATATCCAACACTTTTTGCTAAATTTACAGCATCCTCATATCTAAAACCAACCTGTTCAACACTATGAGCATCTGAACTAAATGTGATCGGTATATTTAGCTCATAAGCTAACTCTAAAAGTGAAATTGATGGGTATTGTTCCCCTATAGGTTTTCTAAAACCTGCACAATTTATCTCTATTGCCATCCCTGATTTTCTAATCGCTTTTAAACTATTTAAGGCTAATGACTTTATATCTTTTTTCGGTAAAAATTTAAATACCTTTATTAAATCAAGATGACCAACTATGTTAAAATATCCACTTTTTGCCATAAGTTCAACAGCATCAAAATACTCTTGCCAAATAGTATCTATATCTCTTGTTTCATACTCTTTGATAAATTCTGGATTGTCAAATCCCCAACCATTTAAATAATGTACTGAACCAATAAGATAATCAACTTTAGCATCTTTTATTGTATCAAGTATATAATCACCCTCAATAAAATCAACCTCATATCCAAGTAAAATATCAATTTTATCTTTATATTTTTCTTTTAGTTCTAAAGTTTGATTTTCATAAAACTCTTTTTTATCAATAGTAAGTCTATACCCATCCTCAAAGTTTTTCATAGGAGCATGTTCACTAAATCCATAAATATCTATACCTAGCTCAATAGCTTTTTCTATATACTCTTGAGGTGTATCAGTAGCGTGATTACAAAGTGTAGTATGGTTGTGTAGATCAATTCTCATAATTTAGCTTAACAGTCCTGCACCAGTAATTTTTGTACTTCTATCTTCGGCATATTTTCGTTTACCTTTAATAATATCATACTTCCAAATAGGAGCAGAAGCTTTAAAGTCTTCTACAAACTCATCAATTAACTCTAATGCCACTCTTCTTTTTGGGCTACACACACCTGCAATGTATGAACTTGTATGATTTAAAACATCACCTCTACTATGAGCCATAAGAACCAAAGCGTTTCTATCTTTTGCCTTTTGTTGCCAAGCTTCAAACCATGAGTTTAAAATAGGTTCATATATATCAAAACTAAGCCCATCTATACCATCTTCATCTCTTACCACACCAACAAAAGTGATAATTGCACCATAATTAGAGTCTTTGAACTCTTTATACCAGTTGTTTGTTATCTCTTCAACAGGTAAGCTTCCATCAAATAGTTGTAATTTAGCCATTATCAACCACCACAAACAGGTGGTAATAAAGAGATTTTATCACCATCTTTTAGTTCACTATTTTTATCTTGAACTAACATATCATTTATAGCTACTGCACTGTTTTCTAACCAAGAAGTTAAACTATTATCCTCTTTTAAGATTTCACTTAACTGATTTAAATTTGAGATATCTAAACTTAATGGTTCTTTTCCTATTGGACCTAAAAACTCTACTGTAACCATATTAACCCTTTTGTTATCATATATTTGGTATTATAACGAAAAATATATAAGGATAAAACTGTTTATGATTTTTGCAAAAATTGATTTTATAAATTTGTTACCATTTTATATATTTATCAAAAAAAATATCAGTTCATCTCAAATAAAACAGATAATTAATTATAAAAAATCTTATCCATCTGCTATAAATAAACAGTTTAAAAATAGATTCATAGATGGAGCTTTTATAAGTTCTATAGCTTCTAAAAGATGTAACTGTTTAGATTTAGGGATAGTAGCTCGTAATGAAGTGTTATCAGTTCTTAGCTTAAATGGTGAGTTTAAAAAAGATTTTCAATCAGATACATCAAATGCTTTAGCTTCTGTATTAGGTATAGATGGTGAAATATTGATTGGTGATAAGGCATTATACCATTATCATAACAGTGAAAATAGAGATTTTGTAGATTTAGCAAAGTTATGGAAAGAAAAATATAATTTACCATTTGTTTTTGCAAGACTTTGTTTTAATAACGAGGAAAAGTATTTAAAAAAACTATCAAAAAAGTTTTTAAAAACAAATGTAAAAATACCTCAATATATTTTAAAACAATATTCTAAAAGAACAGGATTGACAGTAAATCAAATAAAAGAATATCTGACAAAAATATCTTATGAATTATCAGATAAAGAGAAGAAATCATTGAAAAAGTTTTTTAAACTAACTGAAAAAAAAGGGTTATAAATTGGGAATATTAGATTCTATACTTTTAGGTATCATAGAAGGTTTTACAGAGTTTTTACCAATTAGTTCAACCGGACATCTTATAGTTGCAAGTGAGTTTTTAAAAATCGATCAAACTAATGTTACAAAAGCTTATGAGGTTATTATTCAGTTTGCTGCTATTTTAGCAGTTGTTTTAAACTATAGTGATAAGTTTCATCCAAGTAAAATAGAGTTATGGAAAAAGCTTACTTTAGCTTTTATCCCCATTGGAGCTGTTGGTTTTATATTTTCATCTCAAGTTAAAGCTATGTTTGATATAAAGATAGTAGCTATTATGTTTATAGTTGGTGGTATAATATTTTTAATAGTTGAAAGATTTTATACTGAAAAAGAACATTTTATAGATGATGTTGAAAAAGTTAGTTATAAACAAGCTTTTTATATAGGTTTGGCTCAAATTGCAGCATTGATTCCAGGTACAAGTAGAGCAGGAAGCACTATTATAGGTGCTATGTTGGTTGGACTTAACAGAAAAGCATCAGCAGAGTTTAGTTTTTTATTGGCTTTTCCTGTTATGTGTGCAACTACTGGATATGATTTAGTTAAACACTATAAAGATTTTAGTGATGCAAACTTAGTTGTTTTAGGTGTTGGTTTTGTTGTTGCATTTATAGTTGCATATATTACTATTAAATTGTTTCTTGTATTTTTAGAACGATTTACATTTGTTGCATTTGGTATATATAGAATAATATTTGGTTCAATATTATTAATTTGGTTTGTTTAAAAGGAAAAAAGATGAGTAAAATAGAGTTATTAAGTCCAGCTGGAAATTTAGAAAAATTAAAAATTGCATTTGCATATGGTGCTGATGCTGTTTATGGTGGGGTAAGCCACTTTAGTCTTAGAATTAGAAGCGGAAAAGAGTTTACTATGGAAACTTTTAAAGAGGGGATTGATTATGCTCATAGTATCGGAAAAAAAGTTTATGTTACTATTAATGTCTTCCCTTTTAACTCTCAAATAGAACTTCTTAAAAAACATATCATAAAAATAGCTTCTTTAGAACCAGATGCTATAATTGTAGCAACTCCAGGGGTTGTACAGCTATGTAATGAATTAGCAACTGGTATCCCTATTCATCTTTCAACACAAGCAAATGTTATGAACTATCTTGATGCAAAAGTTTATTATGATATGGGTGTAAGAAGAATTATAGCAGCTCGTGAGATAAGCTTACTTGATGTAAAAGATATTAAAAAGCAACTTCCAGATTTAGAGATTGAGATATTTGTTCATGGGTCTATGTGTTTTGCATATAGTGGTAGATGTTTAGTTAGTGCTGTTCAAATGGGAAGAGTTCCAAACCGTGGTAGTTGTGCAAATGATTGTAGATTTGAGTACACTTTATATGCTGGAAATGATGAACATGGAACACTTTTTAGACTTGAAGAGGAGGAGGGGATTGGTACATATATTTTCAATGCAAAAGATATGAACCTAGCGTCTCATGTAAAAGAGATATATGATAGTGGAGCTGTTGATTCTATAAAAATAGAGGGGCGTACTAAGTCACCATATTATGCAGCAGTTACAGCTTATGCATATAGTATGGCACTAAGAGATTGTGAAGCAGATGAATTTGTAGCTCAAAAATATCAAGATGAATTAAATACAACAAAAAATCGTGGATTTACAGATGCTTACCTTGTACATAAACCGTTTGAGAAAAGTGATACTCAAAACTATGACTATGCTTTAAGTGCAGGTAGTTATGAGGTTACTGGTTTTATACTTGAAAATGAAAACTATTTTATGTGTAAATATAAAGTTTATCCAGATGATGAGATAGAAATTTTTGCACCATTAAATAGTACTATTGAAGAGTGTGAAAATGAGATAGGTTCAATATATAAGAATGAAGATAATAAATATTATATAAAATTTAAAAAAATCATCACAGAGTCTGAAAAAGAGTTAGAATCAGTTCACAGTGGAAACACAAACCCTATAAAACTACCAGGAAAACTACCATATATGACTATGTTAAGAACAAAGTCAGACTTACCAAACGAACAAACTAGCTGTTCATAGTAGTAAGTTGAAATATATATCCTTTAGTATTAGCTATATCAAAAATAAGGAGTTTAATTGAATGACTTTAGTGATTATGTAGTTTATGTTGATGAAAGTGGTGATCACTCTTTAACATCAATAGATAAAGATTATCCTGTTTTTGTACTTACTTTTAGTATATTTGAAAAGAAAAATTATATTAAAAATATTGTTCCAAATTTTCAAGAATTTAAGTTTAAATATTTTGGTCATGATATTATAGTATTGCATGAAAATGAGATACGAAGAAGAAAAAATAATTTTAGGTTTTTATTTGATAAGTCAGTTGAGACAAGTTTTATCACAGAGTTAAGCCAGATAATAGATAGCTCAGATTTCACTATCATAAGTTGTGTGATAGACAAAAACAAATTAAGCCCAAGTACTGTAAAAAATGAAAATCCATACCATATAGCATTGGATTTTTGTACAAAAAGATTAAATAAGTTTCTTATCCAAAACAATCAAGATCATAAAGAAACACATATAGTAGTTGAAGCAAGAGGGAAAAAAGAGGACAATGAACTAGAACTAGAGTTTAGAAGATTGTGTGATAATCAAAACTATAATTTTGATATAGTTTTAGCAGATAAAAAAACAAACTCCGTAGGACTTCAACTTTCAGATATGATAGCTAGACCTATTGGAAGAAATATCATAAATCCAAATGAAAAAAACCGAGCTTATGAGATGATAAAAAGAAAACTATATGATAATGAGGGATTAGAGATATACCCTTAAAATGCAAAAAAGCCCCAGAGAAATCCCTGAAGCTTTAAGCCGACCGCAATCGTGCAATCCATTGGATGTATTATAATACAAAAAAACCTAAGATTATATTAAATAAATTTGTTAGATAGATTTTGATGCTAGTTATTGTGTATTGTATTTATAAGGGGATAATATAATTTATTGCGGAATAGAGAGTTAAACTCTCTATTCAAACAGCTCAGTACTTAGATACCTTTCAGCAGTATCACATAAAATAGTAACTATTTTTTTATCTTTATTTTCTTCTAAAGATGCTAGTTTATTAGCAGCCCAAATATTAGCACCTGAAGAGATACCAACTAAAAGTCCCTCTTTTTTTGCTAAATCTTTTGCAGTATCTATTGCATCTTCATTAGATACTTTTACAATATCATCATAAATATCAGTATTTAATGTATCAGGGATAAATCCGGCACCGATACCCTGTATCTTATGTGGATTTGGATTTTCACCGCTTAGTACTGCACTACTATTGGGCTCAACTGCAACAATTTTTATATTTGGCAATCTCTCTTTTAGTATTTTACTGGTTCCGCTTAAAGTACCGCCGGTACCAACAGAAGCCACAAAAATATCAATATCGTTATCCATATCTTTTAAAATCTCTATTGCTGTAGTTGTTTCGTGAATTGCAGGATTGTTTGGATTTGAAAATTGGTCTAAAACTATTGCATTTTTTTCATCTTTTACCATCTCTTTTGCTTTATTAATAGAACCTGTCATACCCTCAGATGCTGGAGTTAAAACTATATTTGCACCAAATATACCCATAAGTTTTCGTCTCTCAATACTCATCGATTCTGGCATAGTTAGAGTTAGTTTTATACCCAAAGATGCACATTGACTAGCAAGTGCTACCCCTGTATTTCCACTTGTAGGTTCTATGATATGTGAATCTTTATTTATAATTCCACCTTTTAAAGCTTGTGCTATCATATTCATACCGATTCTATCTTTTACAGAACTTGTAGGATTCATAAATTCACATTTTGCATAGATAGATGAGTTGATATTATTTAGCTGAATAATTGGAGTATTTCCAACTAAATCAGATATATTTTTAGCTATATCCATTTTTTAGTCTTCTGTACGACTATTTTTTTCAGCTATTCCACTAAGACCAAATCTTCTTGTAATCTCTTGTTTTATTCTATCCGGTGAGATGTTTTTAGAAGCAAGGGCTACAAGTGTATGATATAATAGATCTGCACCCTCATAGATAATCTCTTCTGTGTCATTATCTTTAACTGCAAATGTAAACTCCCCAGCTTCCTCTACAATCTTTTTAAGCATAGAGTTCTCTTTACCTTGAAGAAGTTTTGCTGTATAAGATGTTTTAGGATCATCATTTTTTCGTTCTTGAATTGTATGATATAAAGTATCTATTACACCATATGCAATAGTTGTATCAACTTCAACTTCACTATTTATCTCACCACTTTTAACATCAGTAAAAAAACAACTTTTTCTACCTGTATGACAAGCTACACCTTTTTGGTTTACTTTTAATAAAAGAGTATCATTGTCACAATCCATTGATATAGAAACTATCTCTTGTGTATGATTTGAACTCTCCCCTTTTTTCCAAATTCTTTGTTTACTTCTACTAAAATAGTGAGCATAATTTGTACTTAATGTTAATTCAACAGCTTCTTTATCCATATATGCAAGCATAAGAACTTCATTTGTAGTATTGTCTTGAGTTATTACTGGGATTAATCCATCTTGTTTTTTAAAATCTATTTGATCTATTATGTTCATTATTGTTCCTTAAAATTCTTCTTTGTATTCTAGCCCAAAACCAGTAACTTTATTCTCTTCATCAAGAGTTATATTTGGTGTTATATTTAAACTATCATTTTTTATATTATTTGGTTTATCTGTTCTCTCATTTAATTGTTCAATTTGTGTAGTCTTATTTATATCTTCTATTTCATTATTTAATTGATTTTCTTCAAGTGAAACTATATGTTCCTCTAGTGTTATAATTTTTTTATAAAGTTCAGTTTGGTCTGCTTCATCTAATAGTGTATCTTCAAATGAATTAAGATTCTTTTGCAAGTTAGTTATTATGACACTTTGTTGTGTAATATTGTTTTCAAGTATTTTTATTGTATTAGTTTGTGTATTACTTTGAAGTAATAATTTATTAGTTATATTTTTGTAATTGTTTAATTGGTTGTAAACTATCCCTAAGGCTAATAGTAAACTAAAAATTATTACATATTTAATATTTTTCATTAATTTATTTAATCATAAAATAAAAAAGAGAAAATCTCTTTTTTATTTATGGATAGCTGTATCTCTTGATCTATCTTTAGTATCTACCCAAATATTTGGAGTAGATCCGCCAGGTGTTAAGAATATCTTAGCATCTTTATTTTCTCTAAGTGCTTCATTAAATTTACCTTGAATTTTAATCTGCTCTAGGTGTAAAAGTTTTGCAGTTAATGATTGTGCTACAAGTTTATTTGCTTTTGCTTGTGCTTGTGCTTCAATAGTAACAGCATCAGCTCTACCTTGTGCTTCAATTCTATTTGCTTCAGCATCACCAGTAGCTTTTGCAGCTCTTTTTTCAGCCTCTTGTTTTGCTCTTAAAACTTCGTATTTTACTCTTTCTGATTCTTGATTTGCAACTTGAACTTTTTCAATTTGTTCTTTAATCTTTGAAGGAAGTACTATCTCTCTTAATTGAACAGATTCAATAGATACAGGTTTACCCTCTAATGCCTCAATTTCAGCTCTAATACCATTTTCAATTTGAGTTGCTATTGCATTTCTTTGCATTGGTAAATCTTCAGCATTAAACCCACCAACAACATTTCTTACAATGTTTCTTACTACTGGATTTACGATTTTATCTTCCCAAGAAAGTCCCCAAGTCGCAATAGTTGTAGGTGCTCCATGTGGTAAAAGTTTGTATTGTACAGTTAACTCAATAGAAACTGGTAAACCCCTAGCATCAAGAATATTAATAGCAGGATTGATTTTAATTCCACTACCCATTCCACTCATATCTTCAACTGATTTATAGTTAATAAGTCTAACTTTAGTATCGACTGTGATAACTTTTTGAATTACTGGTACATATAGATGGAAACCAGGTTGTAATGGTTCAGTTTCATATTTACCTGTAGTAATTTTAATACCAACTTCACCAGAGTTAATAATAACAAATGGCTTTGACATAAATAATAATACAGCTACTAAAATTAGTCCATAGATTATTCCAGATTTTTTATTAAAATCTTTGAATATTTCAGGTGGTTGAAAAGGGGGTTGGTATCCACCGCCGTTTCCGCCGTTTCCACCACCTCCATTGTTAGAACCCTTTTGTGAGTCATTAGAACCTTTGTTTTGTTGTTGTCGATTTTTAAAATAGTCGTTATCTATTGGCATTTTTGTTTCCCTTTTTATTTTTTTTGTATGAGCCAAACGAGTTTGGCTTTTTTATGTGCAATGATATATGATTGCACTTTATTTCCTCTTAAATATCTTCTCTAATTTATGTATGTTAAATGTTTTAAATACTTTTCATTTTTTCCAGCAACTACATCAAAATATGCAGATTGGATTTTTTCAGTTATAGGACCTCTTGAACCACAACCGATTTTTCTAGCGTCAACATCTTTAATAGGTGTGATTTCAGCGGCAGTACCAGTTAAGAAACACTCACTACAGATATAAACCTCTTCTCTAGTGATTCTTCTTCTTACAACTTCGATACCCATATCATTTGCAAGGTCAATAACCGTTGATTGTGTAATAGACTTTAAAGAGTTATCATTTGGTGGAGTGATAAGCTTACCATCTTCAACCATAAAGAAACACGCACCACTAGCTTCTGCTATATAACCTTGGTCATCTCTCATAAGTGCTTCATCATATCCAGCCTCAACAGCCTCATATTTTGCCATTTGTGAGTTTAGATAGTTTGCTACTGCTTTTGCTTTACCCATTCCAGAAGTATTTCCACCTCTTGTCATTGATGCAATTTTAAGCCTAATACCATTTTTAAGTCCATCTTCTCCTAAATATGCTCCCCATTTCCAAGCAGAAATAGATACATTTACTGGGCAATCTTTATGATAAAGTCCCATAACACCGTAACCTAAATAAACTAATGGTCTTATGTAGGCACCCTCAAACAGTTCATTTTCTTGTAGTAGTTTAACTTGAGCATCGTTTAACTCTTCTACTGTATAAGGTACATCTATCATTGTCATTTTAGATGAATCTAAAAGTCTTTGTGTATGCTCTTGAAGTTTAAAAATAGCACATCTTCCATCTTCAGTTTTGTATGCTTTTGTACCCTCAATAGCCCCATTTCCATAATGTAAAGTGTGAGTTAATACATGAACTTGTGCCTCATCCCAAGGAGTGAGTTTTCCATCCATCCAAATATATTTTGCTTTATCCATTTATTATCCTAGTGTGATATTTATATAATTTTAATTTTACTGAATATTTTATCTAAAAATAGTTTAAAAACGATATAATTAATTTATGAATGAGATATTAACAATAGAAAAAATAGAGAAGATTTTATACGATAGAACAGTAAATGATGAATTTAAAACATTAAAAAGTATACCTGCACCAGATAGTTTTAAAGATATGCAAAAAGCAACAAAAAGGATAGTTGCTGCTATACAAAATGATGAAACTATAAATCTTGTTGGGGATTATGATGTAGATGGCATCTCTTCAACTACAATAATGGTTGAATTTTTTTCTGCTTTAGGTGTAGAGATAAACTATATTATACCAAATAGATTTGAGCATGGTTATGGTCTTAGCCCTAAAATTTTAGAGCAGATATATGATGGACTTGTTATAACTGTTGATAATGGTATAACAGCTGTTGAAGCTAGTGAAATTTGTAAAAATAGAGGATTGGATTTAATTATTACTGATCACCACACTGTTGGTGAAAAGTTACCTTATGCTTATGCTATAGTAAATCCGAAGCAAAATGATTGTGGGTTTCCATTTAGTGATATATGTGGTGCTCAAGTTGCTTGGTATCTATGTGCTAGTATAAAAAAAGCTTTAAATTTTGATTATAATCTAATGCAGCTATTTGATATATTGGCTTTAGCTATTGTAGCAGATATTATGCCAATGGTAAGTTTAAATCAAACGATGGTAAAAGCTGGATTAAAAGCATTACAAAACTCTCAAAGACCTGCCATAATTGCTATAAAACAAAGATATGGATTAAATACAATTACTGAAGAGGATATAGGATTTAAAATTGCACCACTTATAAATTGTGCAGGTAGAATGAGTGACCCATCTATTGCACTGGAGTTTTTACTCTCTTATGATATTGAAGAGGCGAATACTCAACTTGATTATCTTGTAGAGTTAAATGAACAAAGAAAACAAGAGCAATTGCAGATATTTACAGAGTCTAAAATGCAAGTAAGTATTGAAGATGAGGTTATAGTTGTAGCAAGTGATAGTTGGAATGAGGGGATAATAGGAATTGTTGCATCAAAACTTTGTGAAAAATATAAAAAACCAGCATTTGTATTTACTATTAAAGGGGATATAGCAAAAGCAAGTAGCAGAAGTACATCTGACACACATCTCTATAATTTAATTGATAGTTGTAAAGATTTATTAATTGGATTTGGTGGGCATAAGCAAGCAGCTGGTTTGAGTTTAAAAAGTAAAGATTTAGATGAGTTTAAAAAACTTATAAATTTAAATATTAAACAACTACCAAGTGAAAAAGAGGATAGTATAAATAATTCATTGGGAACTTTCTTACTAGATAATGTTGATGGAAGAGTTTATAATATAGTGGAGTCATATAGACCTTTTGGACACTCAAATCCATATCCAATATTTACATTTTCAAATTTAAAAGTATTAAGTGTAGTAAAAATGGGTAAAAATAAAGAGTTTACAAAACTTGTAGTCTCTAATGGTTCGAATAGTGCAGAGGTTGTGATATTTATAGATTTTGATAATGTTGCAGTTGGTGATAGTATAAACTTTACTGCCACTATCTCTAAAAATGAATTTAGAGGTGAAGTAAAGTATAACTTGATGTTTAAAGAGTTGTTATAGTACCATTGGTTGATGTACTATTGGATTAAGTTCATTATTGCTTTTATTTAGGTGAGTTATCTCTTGCGTTAGTCTCGTACTATGATTTGATGATGCTACTATATCCCCACTTCTAATATCAATCATTTTAAGAAATAATAAAAGTTGATTTTTAGTTATTGTGTAGGTACCAACAATAGCATATCTTGCTTTAGTGATGCTATTATTTATATATTTAACATCTCTTGTAAGTACTTTAAACCCTTCCTCTCCAAATTTAAAGTTTTTAGATAACTCTATCTCTCTAATTGTATATCTATATTGTGATACAAGTTTATCTTTTAATAAATCTGTTAAAACAAAACTTAATTTTGTATCACTTTTTAGTGTAAAATTATCAGCAAAATTTGATACCAATAAGATCTCATCCCTTTGAATATTTGGAAAAATTTGATTAGAAGCTTTTTTCAATAGTTTTGAAATTATTTCATCATAATTGGTACTTTTAATCTCGTGTTTATATTGAAATTCAGGAATACTACATCCCGATATAAAAAGAAGTGTTAAAATTAAAATAATATTTTTAAGCTTATACATTATAGTCCTTCGTATAATACATTTATCGTTCAATTAGTTAAAATAAGAACGAGTTCATTAAAACTCATAGCTCTCACAAAGGTTAATATTAAACAAGTTTTTTTCCTTTCTGGATAAATATACCAGCACAAT
>JAYEOQ010000081.1:0-17006 GCA_034723215.1 Campylobacterota bacterium
AATATAGTGTTTTATCTGTTTCCATTGTGATGATGGTATTTTATCTCTAACAATAGAAGAGATGTTATCAAAATCATTCCGTTTACTCCAAAGCTCACCATCAATCTGAAATGGTGGATAACCTTTTGTAAACCACTTAGGTGCATATATCTTTTTTCCATTTCTACTAAGAAGTTGCTTGCCATCCCAATATCCCCTGATACCATCAAGTTTTTCACTCATCACCCAACCACTTATATTTTGGTCTTTGTATGTTTTAAGCAATAGTAGCTGTGGTTTTGATGCAAACAGTATTGCTGATAGTGATATGAGTATTAATATTTTTTTCATTAGTACTATTGTATCATAAAATCTATTTTCTATAAATAACCTCACTAATCAATGAACTTTTGCCTAGTCTTCTTTTACTAAATATTACAAGATTATTTTTTATTTTCGATTAGTCCACAAGAAAACTCTTTTAACTCTTCCAAATTTTCTTCTGATTTTTTAAGTAAATCATCAAAAGCCAAACCTTTCATAACAGTTTTATATAAATTTGGTTTATGTTTTCGCCAATTTCGATTTAATATAGAGTATCAGGAGGTTAAGGAATGGTTGAAATAATAAATATATTTAATAAGTCAAAACTATTAATTTTTAGATATAATAAATCAATAAAACATAAAGGACTTCAAAATGTATGCAGTTGAATTTCAAGCACCAATAGAAAATGGTATTGTTCATATACCAAAACAATATCAAGAGATACAAGATAATAAAAAAGCAACTTTTGTTGTGATGTATGAAAGTGTAAACAATACTATTAAAAAAGATATTGTACAATCACAACTTGAAGAATTTCATAGATTAAGAGATAAGTCAAACAATAAAATACAAGCAACCATGGAGCTTGTAACAAATACTAATGAGATGGTAGATGATGGTATTTTTTGATACAAATGTTTTAATATATGCTTTTTGTAAAAACTTAGATAATAAAGAACAACAAGAAATAGCATTAAAATTATTTGAGAAAGCAATAGAAAACCAAAATCTTTTAGTATCAGAATTGAAACTTTGTGAATTTGCTTTTATATCAAATAAACTTAAAGAAGATAAAAATGATATTGATGATAATTTAAAATTCCTATCAACTTTTTTAAAACAATCAAATTCAAATATAAATCAAAGAATGACAGAAATACTAAAAGAAACAAGTTTATATATTAGTTCATTTGATGTATATCATTTGGCATTTTGTGAATACCATAATGCAAAATTATTTACATTTGATAAGGGATTTAAGAAGCTTCAAAAGACTGCTAAAATTGAGATTGACATAAAGTAGCAAACCTAACAAAACCTAAAAAAAGAAGGGCTACTGACTATAAATAATATAGATAATTACTTACAAAAATTCACTTTCTCCTACCCAAACTCAACAAAGCAGGTAACAAAACCAAATCCAACAATAATGCAATATTAAGTGCCGTTACTGTAACTATAGCGAAGTTTATATTTGGTACAAAACTACTAAAGGTAAAAACTGCAAAGGTAAATGATAGTATAAAAGTAGTTAGTATCATCGCATTTGCACTGTGTTTTATCACATAATCTATTCTTTGTTCAAAACTTTTTCCACTTTTTATTGCTTTGAAATATTTACTAAAAAAGTGGATACTATCATCAACTGCGATTCCAAGTATAACAGCAGCAGAGATAGCAACCCCTATATCAATAGTTAGGTCCATATACCCCATAAATCCAGCTACTAAAAGTATAGGTGCGATATTTGGTAAGATAAAAAGAAGTGTCATCTTGATATTTTTAAATATAACCAACATCAAACTAACTACAATAAGGAGTGTAAATCCAATAGACACCATCAAAGTATCACTCACACTACTTTGCATATAAGCGAATATTGTAGTTTGTCCTTGTACTTCACTTCTGTAAATTGTACCACTTTCATTTTCCCACCAGTTGTCTATCCACTCTATCATCTCCAAATCTTTTGAGGTATCTTGAATATTGCTATTGATTGATAATCTTATTTTTGAATAGTCTGAGTCTATTTTGTCATTTGTTGTTTTACCTTGTGGTAGGTTCATATTGTATAGTAGTAGGTATTGGGCTATTAGGTTTTGTGTTTGTGGTAGTTGTTGTGTTGAGTTTGGATTTAGTACTTTTTGCATACGGATTAAAATATCTTTTATAGATGTACTAAATCTTATGTTTGGAAAGTTTGCATAAAGTTGCTTTTCAAATTTTATCACAGCTTTTAAAAACTCTATATCCTTTATACCATCTTTTTTTCCACTATTGATTATCACTTCATAAATCATGGCACCAGTTATTTTATCTTCTATAAATGTTGAACCACTTCGCACCTTTGTATCTTCGGCAAAATATTTTATACTGTTGCTATCTACTTTTGTATAGGTCAATCCATACCCCAAAACAGCAAACAATATCACAAACATCCCTACTATTTTTTTATCATTTCGTACTATAAAAGCCCCATAACCTTCTGTATTTAAAAGATTTAAAAACTTCAATGGCTTCACCTCATATTGATCACTGAGAGTTAATAATATAGCAGGAGCAATCGTAATACTAAAAATAAATGCCAAAAATGAAGCACAAGTTATAGCAATACCCAAAGTAGAAATAGGCTCAATAGTACTTAGCCCCAAAGTAGCAAATCCAATAGAAGTGGTCAAACTTGTAAGTGCTATTGGTAATATATTGTATTTCAATGCTAAGTTTACTGATTCTTTATTTGTATGGTTTTGAAGTTTAAAATATACCCAAGCAAGATACAAATGGATCGCATCGGCAATAGCAATGGCACTTACAAACGATGGTATATTTACAGTAAAATTATTTAGCTTATAGCCCAATATCATCTGAATAGACAGTACACATAAAAATGTAAAAATCACCACAACAGACGGCACAAGTACACCCATAAAACTTCTAAAAAGGAAAAATAAAAGTATCACAACTATCACAACAGCAAGTGGCATAAGTATCATTGCATCTCTTTGAGAAACGATCACCAACGAAGCTGTAATAGCAGGAGTACCAGAGATATAAAACTTATAGTTTGTATCTTTTTGATAACTGTTTGTGATTTTTAATATCTCTTTATAAACAAAGATATTTACCTCTTCATTTACCCCTGTAACCTCATCTAGTCGTATAGCTATCGCAGTTGATTTTCCATCTTTTGAGATGAGTTGATTTACTATAAGGTTGTCTTTTATAGCTGTTTGTTTTTTTGATTCTAAGTTGTCATAATCTTCTAAAAACTGATCAACTCTAAAATTATCATTTTTATCACTCATAAAAGAGTAGTTTGACAAAGAAGAAACATCATCAACACCATCAATAGATTCAAATTCATCAGTTAAATTTATAATTGTATCAACTGCTTTTTTATTAAATACACCATCAGTTGAACTATCTTGGAAAGCCACAATAAAAGTATCATCACCACTAAAATCTTTTCTAAACTTATCATAGTTTTTAATAATAGAAGAATCTTTATCAAACCAAATACGATAAGAACCCTCAAATGCAATATCTTTTAAACTTATAGATAATGTGGCTACAAGTAGTGTTGTTAATAGGATTATTTTATATTTTTGTTTGTCTAAGAAGTTGATATAATTGTTCACAAAATACCTTTATTTTTCAATGTGAACAATGATAACATAAATAAGTAATCATTGTCAACATAGTTGTAATATTATTTTTGATATAATTAATTTATGATAAAAATACCATACCACCACGGCAACTTAAAAGAAGAGTTTTTAAAAATTGCTTTTGAGTTTATAGAAACTAATGATATAGATAAACTTACATTAAAGATTTTAAGTGATGCTACTGGAACTTCAAGAAGTGCTATTTATAGGCATTTTAAATCTAAAGATGCTTTGATAGAAACTATGATAGAGAAAGGTTTTGAAGATTTTGATAATATAACTGCCCCTATTCTTTTAGATGATTCACAATCTTTGGTTGATAGGTTTTATTTATCTACAAAAGCTTATATATTATGGGCAAAAAACAATCCAAACCTTTATAGACTTCTTTTTGGGGCTAAATATTCACATATTAGAGAAGAGATTATTAGTATTAAAGATAAAGATTGTAGTGGTTTTGGTGCTTTGAAGTTAGCTATTGAAGAGGGTCAAAAAAGTTCAATACTTAAAAAAGATGACAGCTATAAACAAGCTATAATTATCTGGGCATCTTTACATGGTTTAGCTTCACTTATCATTGATGGTTTTATGGATGTTGAGGAGATTTATGAGGAGCTTTACAGAAATATGTTTGAGAGTTTATTAGCTGGTATTGTTACAAATAAAGTGAAACTAATCTCTACTATTCCATTTGTAAATAATCTATTGAAACCAAAGGGATAAAATATGTGTGGAATAGTAGGGACAAATTATAATCCAAACAAAGAGTTTAAATCTATTACAGATATTATGAAACACAGAGGTCCAGATAACAGCTCAACAAAACAGATAAATAATAACTTCTTTGGACATGCTAGGCTAAGTATTTTAGACCTTGACAATGAAGCAAATCAACCTATGGTATTTGATGATATTGTGATAGTTTTCAATGGTGAGATTTACAACTACGACGAACTAAAGTTATCAGAAAATTTAAACTGTATAACATCAAGCGATACAGAAGTTCTGATACGACTGTATCAAAAATATGATACTGATTTTTTAAATCTTTTAAATGGTGCTTTTAGTTTTTGTATCTATGATATAAATAAAGATAGATATTTTTGTGCAAGAGATAGATATGGGAAAAAGCCATTTTATTATTTTGCTAAAGATGATAAGTTTATCTTTAGTAGTATGATAAAACCTATTATCAAACTACTTGGATATACACCAAAACTAAACAAAGTTGCACTATCTCAATACTTACAGTTTTTTACTCCCCTAGCCCCAAATACATTTTATACTGATATTTTTAAACTTGACAAAGCTAGTTATCTAATATATCAAAACAACCAGTTAACTATAAAAAAATATTATAAAATTAAAACTTACAAATCAATTTTTGATGAACAAACAGCCTTAAATAAAATAGAAGATTTATTGTTTAATAGTGTTGAACAAAGACTTAAAAGTGATGTAGAGGTTGGTACTTTGCTAAGTGGTGGTATTGATAGTTCACTTATTAGTTCTATATATTCAAAGATTTCAAATCAACCCATAAATACTTTTAGTGTAGGTTATAAAACTCATACAAAATATAGTGAACTACCCTTTGCTTCAATAGTTGCTAAAGATATAAACAGCAACCACACTGCACTGGAAATTTCTCAAAAAGATTTTATAGAGTCATTAGATGAAGTGCTTGAGCATCTTGAAGAACCACATGCAGACCCAGCTTCAATTCCACTTTTTCATCTTACAAAAACTATAAACTCTCAAGGGATAAAAACAGTTTTAAGTGGTGAGGGTAGTGATGAGATATTTTTGGGTTATGATAACTATGCAAAGTTTTTAAAATATTATAATTTTAGTGATAGTTTAGATACTGAACAAAATAATTTTTTAAATGAGATCATATCTTCACTTGGTGGAAATAAAGAGGCTGAATATTTAAGAAGAGTTGTAAAAAAAGAGAATATTTATAATAGTTTTGGTGAGATATATACTTCAGCACAAAGAAAAAAACTACTTAAAAAAGTAGCCACTTTCAAGTATGAAAAACCAAAGAAAGACCCAGTTGATTGGATGAGCTATATCGATATGAAAGTTTGGTTGGGTGAAGCACTTTTAAGTAAAGTTGATAAGATGAGTATGGCAAATTCTGTTGAGACAAGAAATCCATTTTTAGATTTTCGGCTTGTGGATACTGTTTTTTCTATTGATAGTAAACTAAAAGTTGGTGATACAAATAAATATTTACTAAAAAAAGTTGCCTCAAAATATATCCCAAAAGAGATAATCAATAGAACAAAAAAAGGGTTCAACAGCCCTTTTAATGAATGGCTTTTTGATGAATACAATGATAAACTACTAGATGATATTTTAAAAGCAAATAAAGAGACAAATCTTTTTAATGAAAAGTATGTTTATTATATCAATAATGAAGCAAAACAAGGGAGACTAAAACAGCACTTCTATTCTTTATGGTTGTTTAATAAATGGTATTACAAAACATATCTAAGTTAGATATTATACTATATTATAATAAATATAAGCTAGAAATATAACTTAAGAGTTATTTAATTTTTTTTTACTATACTTTCAAAAGTGTTCATACACTCTCCTTTTTAAAAAACCAAAAGCATAACACTTATGGTTCAATTAAAACTAGAAGCGACACACTTCTAGTTTTACATATCAAATTATTATACCAAAGGATTAAAAATGCAAAACGAACCATCAATGGATCAAATTGAAGATTATAATGGAAATGAATCAAAAGAGAAAAGAAATATAGTTAGACTAGTGATACTTTTTTGTATTGTAGTTGGTATTGGTTATGCTATAGCTAAATACAACTATACTAATGATGAAGAATATGTAGGTACACCAGAAAAACCGGGTTTAAATACTACAAGAAACTACTAATACCAATATAGTAAATATATCAAATCTATCTCTAAGTTTTAATGAATTTAGAATATCATTTGATCTTATATTTTCTTCCCCTTCACTAAAGAAGGGTTTAGATTTTATCTTACCAAAATATTTTGTATTGCCCCCTAGTTTCACCCCAATACTTAATCCTATGGCACTTATTGGATAACCTGCATTTGGACTATCATGTAGTTTTCCAAACTTCCAACATTTTTTTAAAGCTTTACCACTAAAAAATAATCCACCTATTAAAACTGCGGTTATTCTACTAGGTATATAATTTACTACATCATCTAAAATCGCACTAAACTTTCCAAAGTTTTCATATCTTTCATCTCTATATCCTACCATTGAGTCTAAAGTGTTTATAGCTTTATAAATAAAAAGTCCAACTATTCCAAATAGTATCAGATAAAAAAGTGGAGCAACCACTCCATCACTTAAATTTTCACCATAAGTTTCTATTGCAGCTTTATTTATATCACTGCTGCTTAACTCATTTGTATTACGACTTACAAGATACTTTATATTTTCTGGGTTTTGAACTATATCTTTTACACTATCATAAAGCATTTTAGAAGCTATTCCTGTAGAAGCGATTAGACCTAAAATAAAAATATTATCTATGAAATAAGTGATTGAAAATGTGATAATAAAAACTACACTTAATAAACTTATAGTTAAAAATACACCTCTTACAATAGTATCTTTATAAAACTTATTTTCGTAAGCTTTTATAAAGTCACCCATAAAAACTACAGGATGTTTTAGATATTTAAACTCTCCAAAAACTCTATCTATTATGTATGCTATAAGTGTTATTTCAAAATACATTAAGACCCTATTATCAATTTTTAGCATTATAACAAATCTTTTTATAAATAACTCAACATTATTTTGATACACTGTTTTACTAAATTTACATAAGGTACAATATGCTTCAAAAGATTTTATCAAAATTTAACCCAACCTTTGCAAATCTTGAAACTGAAGTATTAAAACAACCTTTTGATTCAGACACGGCTCAGAAGATTATTAGTTCTGGTAAAGTTGATATTAATCAAAGAAATTTAAACGATGAATCTCTTTTATATATTGCTCTTCAAAAAAACAAATTTAAAGCTGCAGCACTATTAATTGAAAATAAGATAGATACAACATTTAATAATGGGAATAGTTCTGCATTAAGAATTGCAGTGATAAAAGAAGCTCTTATAGTAGTTGAAGCACTTTTATTACATTCTAAACAAAATATCAATCAAGTTGATAAAAATCACCGTTCACTTCTACAAGATGCTGTAATGAGTGGTAATAGAAAGATTGTACAACTTTTACTAAATAATTCTATTGATGTAAATATTATTGATAGTAAAAATAGAAATGTTATTTTTGATGCTATTGGTTATGGTGATGAAAAAATTATTGATATGATTTTAGAAAGAGATATCGATTTAACTATTCTTGATATTGATGGAAAAACAATTCTCCATAATTCACAAGTTCTAAAAGATGATGAGTTAGCAAAAAAACTTATTGAACATGGAGCAGATACAACTATTTGTGATAAAGAGGGGAATAACTTCTTAACAAATGTTGCACTAAGAGGTGAACAAGGTAAAGCTATTTTAAACTGTGCAATACAAAATGGGTGTAATGTAAATAGTAAAGTAGCAAATAACAACTCAATTTTAATGGAAGTTATGTTTGCTTTTTCAAAAATAAAAGATACTGTTAAAGATTCTAAACATAGAGATGGATTAAAAAATGTAGCAACAAAACTTCTTAAAAGTGGTCTAGAGGTGGATGCCATAAATGATGATGGTGAAACTGCTCTATTTGATGCAGTAAGAGCTGGTGATTTGGAAGCTTGTGAATTTTTAATTAATTTTAAAGTTGATGTAAATCACAAAAATAAAAATGGTAACACAGCATTGTTAATAGCAATCTTCACAGGTATCTCAAGTTTAAATATAATTAAACTATTACTAGAAAATGGAGCAAATCCACTTTTAAAAGATAATCAAAACAGAACTATACCTGAGATTTTAAATATTATAATACTTCATGTTCATGATTTTAAACCAATGGATGATGAAAAATTACTAGAAGAGATCAACTCAACAGGCAACTATATGGTTATCTTAAAAGAGATATTAGATTTAGAGAAATTTGACTTTACATATCTTGATAGTGATGGTGATCCTCTATATTTCAAATCATTTTTGAATAATGATATTAAAACTTGTCAACTATACTTAAAAGCTAAAATAGATATAAATATAAAAAATAAAGATGGACATACACTATTTTATCAATATATTTTAAATGTATTTGAAAAGAACGAATATATAGATGAGTTTAGGGATAAACTAATATTTTTACTTGTAAATAAAGCAAATAATAATGTTGTAAACAAACAAGAACAAACAATTTATACAAAAGTAGCACTTGCTCCTTGTAATCTAAAACTATTTAGAAAGTTAACTGAAGTTGCAAGATATGATTACAAACAAGTTGATAATCAAGGTAGAACAATAATGCACTCTTGTGTATGGAGTGGAAACCTTGAACTTTTAAAGTTAGTATATGGTGTAGATCGAAACATACAAAATATGCCAGACAACTATGGTATTTTACCTATAACATACGCAGCTATTTTAGGAAATAAAGAGATTGCAGAAGAATTTTTAAGAAGAGAAACAATTATTACAAGTGGTAAGCCTATACCAAAAGCTGTGCAAGATAAATTTACCCCTATGTTAAAAAATTTATCAAAACTATTAGTTGAAGTTGAAGATCGTGAAATGTTAAGAAAACTAAAAATTTTAGCAAATCAAGTTTTAAGAGATTTTGGGAAGAAATAAAGGTAGAAATATGTCAAAAAAATATAGATTAGTTACAAGAAGTGATATGGATGGTTTAGTTTGTGCTGTTATACTTAAACAACTAGATATGATAGATGATATTTTCTTTGTACATCCAAAAGATATGCAGGATGGGATAATAGATATTACATCAAATGATATTGTTACAAACTTACCTTATGTAAAAGAGGCTTTTATGGTTTTTGATCATCATGAAAGTGAAACAATCAGAAATGAAAAAGCCCCTAATCATATTATTATTCCAGAAGCTCCAAGTGCTGCTAGAGTTGTATATGATTATTACGGTGGAAAAGAAAAACTTCCAATGGTAAAAGATGATATGATGGAAGCTGTTGATAAAGCAGATGCTGCACAATTTGAAGTATTTGATATACTTGATCCACTTGGTTGGGAACTATTAAGCTTTATGATGGATAGTAGAACTGGTCTTGGTAGATTTAGAGAGTTTAGAATCTCAAACTATCAACTTATGATGGATCTTATAGCTTATTGTATTGACCATACTATTGAAGAGATTATGGAACTTCCTGATGTAAAAGAGAGAGTTGATCTATATAACCAATATATTGATGAAGCAAAAGAGCAGTTAGAAAGATGCTCAATTGTATATGGAAACCTTGTTGTATTTGATTTAAGAGAGGAGGAGACTATCTATCCTTGTAATAGATTTATGATATATGCTTTAAATACAGATACAAATATCTCTATTCAAATTCTTTGGGGGAAAGACAAAGATAAAGTTGTATTTGCAACAGGAAAATCTATTTTAGATAGAAGTTCAAATACAAATATAGGGACGCTTATGCTTAAATATGGTGGTGGTGGACACAGTGCTGCTGGTACTTGTCAGGTTCCAAAAGAGAAAGCCCAAACTATTTTAAAAGAGTTGATTGAAACTATTAATTCTGATGGATAAATATTGCTAGAAGTAAATGAGATATTTGGACCAACAATCCAAGGTGAAGGTAAAAAAGTAGGAACCCCATCTGTTTTTGTAAGATTTGGAAAATGCAATATGCAATGTGCTGGTTTTGAAGTTGAGTATGAGACACCTAGTGGTATCAAAAAGTGTAGTTGTGATAGTTTTTATGCTTCAGATATAGCTTTTAGAGATGAGTGGAAAAAATATGAAAGCTCAAAGCCTTTAATAGAAGAGCTAAATAAAATATTACCAAACTACAAAGTTGATATAGTTTTAACTGGTGGTGAGCCACTTCTATATTGGGACGATGTTGAGTTTCAAAAGTTTATGAAATACTATATTAATAATGGTTATAAAATCACAATAGAAACAAATGCTTCACTTCCTATAAATTTCGCACATGATTGGCAAAAAAAGATACTCTTTTCAATGAGCGTAAAGCTTAGCAATAGTGGTGAGCCATTAAGCAAAAGAGTAAATACAAAAGCCCTAACAGATATTATAAACTTTTGCGATGAATCTTATCTAAAATTTGTTATTGATATAGATACATTAAACAGTGCTTCAAAAGAGATAGATGATATATTAGCACAAATTCCACCTTGTGAAGTTTATCTGATGCCTTTGGGAGATACTGCAGATATAATTGATAAAAACAGTTTAAGTGTAATAAACCTTGCTCTTGAAAAAGGGTATATGTATAGTGACAGACTTCATATACGAGTTTGGAATAATAAAAGAGGGGTGTAGATAATTACTAAGAATATCTATGATACAATAATATATATTTTATTAAAGGGGTTGTTATGACTAAATTATTAGATAGTGCTTTTGAGAAAGTTTCAGCTTTACCAGAGATTGAACAAAATATTTTTGCTAGATTTATTTTAAATGAGATAGAGCAAGAGAAAAATTGGGATAGAAGCTTTTCTGATAGTGAAGACATATTATCACTTATAGCAAATGAGGCTTTAGATGATTATAAAAATAACAAAACTGAGACTTTAGATATAAATAAATTATGATTTCACATATAAATTTAAAATGGAAAAAGTTATATAAAAAACTCCCTATAGATATAAGAAAAACTGCAAAAAAACAATATAAAATATTTAAAGACAATCCTTTTCATTCAAGTTTACATTTCAAAAGAGTTCATTCAAATCAACCTATATTTTCTGCTAGAATTAATATCAACTACAGAACAATAGGTATTTTAAATAATGAAAATATTATTATATGGTTTTGGATTGGTTCACATGATGAATATGAAAAAATACTAAAATCATAAATTTAAAAGAGCATACTATGACAACACTACCTGCCCAATGGGAAGCACAAGAATTTGTTCAATTAGTTTTTCCACATAAAAATACCGACTGGAATGAGTACCTTGATGAAGCTATAGAAACTTTTGTAAATATAGCAAATATAATAGCCTCATACCAAAAATGTTTAATAGTGGCAAAAGATTTAACCTATGTAAAATCACTATTTAAAAATAAAAAAATAAAAAAAAACATCACTTTTGTAAGAATAAACAGCAACGATACTTGGTCAAGAGATTTTGGAGGTATAACTGTTGAGCTGAATGGGAAACTTACCGTCCTGGATTTTAAATTTAATGCTTGGGGTAAAAAATTCCCTTTTAAACTAGACAATCAAATCACACAACAACTTAAACTAAAAGGTTTGCTAAAACAATATAAACATAAAACTATTGCTTTTGTTTTGGAGGGTGGTTCAATAGAGAGTGACGGTAAAGGTGTGATAATGACAACATCGAAATGTCTAACGGAAAAAAATAGAAATCCCCACCTAACTAAAAATAGTATAGAGAAACAACTTATATCATCGCTTGGTGCAAAAAAAGTTTTATGGTTAAATAGTGGTGCTTTAGCTGGAGATGATACAGATTCTCACATAGATACACTTGCAAGGTTTGTATCAACTGATACTATAGTTTACCAAACTTGTGATGATAAAGATGATGAAAATTATGATGAGTTAAAAGCTATGGAAAATGAGCTGAAAACTTTTAAAAACTTAAAAGGTATCTCATATAAACTTATACCACTACCTCATATAGAACCAAAATATTATGAAGATGATAGATTACCAGCTACCTATGCAAATTTTTTAATCATAAATGGAGCAGTAATAGTTCCAACATATAATGATAAAAATGATAATGAAGCTTTAGAGATATTTAAAAAACTATTTCCAAAAAGAGATATAGTAGGATGTGATTGTAGTGTGCTTATTCGACAACACGGTTCTTTACACTGTGTAACTATGCAGTATCCAAAGGTTTAATAACTTTAAATCTAGTTTTAGATAAAATAATATGATAAAAGAAGAGATTAAGAAGTTATAGAGTTTAGTTTTAAATAATGTAAATGAGATTGATGGCTTGGTTTATAGGCTTTATGGGTTGAGAGTGGAAGAGGTTAAAATAAGAGATAATTAATGACTAATAGCCTAACAATAAGAAATTCAACATTAGAAAACTACTAAAAATATCAGGAATATTAAATTATGAATAAACAAATAAATATAAACACTACAAATGAATACAAAACATTCATCACTGATATAAAATCTAAAATAAACTATTCTCAAATTAAAATAGCTTCAACAGTAAATAGTGCTTTACTTATCTTTTATTGGGAATTAGGCGAACTTATTTCACTCAAACAAAAAGAGACAAAATGGGGTAGTAAATTTATAGAGCAGATGGCAAATGATTTAAAAAAAGAGTTTCCGACTTTAAAAGGTTTTTCAAGAACAAATCTATTTTATATCAAAAAGTTTTATGAATTTTATTCTACAAATTTAGTCCAACTCAAAGGTGGACTAAATGATAAAACAGAAGAAACTGAAATAATCCACCATCGTGGTGGACTAATAGATACAATTATTCTACAAATACCTTGGCGACATAATGTTGAAATATTCAACAAATCAAAAACAGTAGAAGAAGCACTTTATTATGTAGAACAAACTATAGTAAATAATTGGGGTAGAGATACTTTAGCTTTGAATATAAAAACAGATTTATTTAATAGAGATGGAAAAAGTATTAATAATTTTAAAACTACATTGCCGCAGCCACAGTCTGATTTGGCAGTACAAACGATAAAAGACCCTTATATATTTGACTTCTTGACATTTGAGAAACCTTTTATAGAAAGAGATATAGAAAATAAACTCATAGATAATATCAGCAAATTTTTACTCGAACTGGGTAAAGGATTTGCTTATGTTGGAAAACAATATCACTTAGAGATTGCAAATCAAGATTATTATTTAGATTTACTTTTTTATCATATTGAATTAAAATGTTATGTTGTAATAGAATTAAAAAATAGAAAATTTATACCGGAGTTTGCAGGAAAATTAAACTTTTATATATCAGCAGTTGATACACTTCTAAAAAAAGATAATGATAAATCAACTATAGGGATACTTCTATGTAGAGATAAAAATAATATAGAAGTAGAGTTTTCACTAAGAGATATAAATAAACCAATAGGTGTAAGTGAGTTTGAACTTACAGAGCTAATCCCTGATAATTTAAAAAGTAGTTTACCAACTATAGAAGAGTTTGAAGAAGAATTAAATGGATAATAAAATTTAACATATGAATAAAAAACAAAAAATACTAAAACAATACTTTGGTTTTGATAGCTTTAGACCTATTCAAGAGAGTGCTATCAATCATATCTTAGAGAAAAAAGACCTCCTTACTATTTTACCCACCGGTAGCGGTAAATCTCTTATCTTTCAACTTCCAACACTTATGATGGATGGAACGACTATAGTTATATCTCCACTTATTGCTTTGATGCAGGATCAAGTTGTCAATCTGCAGGCAAATGGCATATCTGCAAATATGATAAGTTCACAAAATACAAATGAACAAAACGATGAGATATTTAATCAACTACAAAACAATCAATTAAAGTTTTTATATATAGCACCTGAGAGGTTTGCAAGTGGTTACTTTATAGAACAATTAAAAAGTATAGATATAAACTTTTTTGTAATTGATGAGGCTCATTGTGTAAGTGAATGGGGTCATGAGTTTAGAGATGATTATCAAAAACTTGGACTTCTAAAAGATAACTTTCCATATACACCAATTACCGCCTTTACAGCAACAGCAACAAAGGCTGTTGAGGCTGATATATTAAAAACTTTATCAATTGATCCCTCAAATGTATTACGAGCAAAGATACAAAGAACAAACCTAATCATAAGAAGTGAAAAACGACTTGGAAACGGTAAAGAACAGATTAGTGAGTTTTTAAAAACGCATGAAAATGAGTGTGGTATCATATATTGTTTTACTAGAAAAGAGACAACTTCATTATCTGAATATTTAAATAGTGTTGGTTTTGATACTTTGGCTTATCATGCAGGATTGCCATCAAATACACGAGATGATATATTTAAAAAATTCAAAAATGAAAGTGTAAAAATAATTGTGGCAACAATAGCTTTTGGGATGGGGATAGATAAAGGGAATATAAGATTTGTACTACATACATCTATGCCAAAAACAATAGAAAACTATTCACAAGAGATTGGTCGTGCGGGTAGAGATGGGTTAAATGCAGATGTTTTAATGCTATATTCAAAAGCCGATGAAGTAGCAAAAAGAAGATTTATTGACCCCTTACCTCAAAGTGCATATAAAACTTCAAACTATAAAAAGCTAGAAACTATGTATAGATTTGCTATCTCTTCAAAATGTCGCCACCAAGCTATAGCAAAATATTTTGATGATGATATAGAGGTTTGTGAAACTATTTGCGATAACTGTTTAGGTGGCACTAAAGAGTTTCAAGATATTACAGTAGAATCTCAAAAGTTTATATCTGCTATTTTAAGATGCGAGGAAAGATTTGGTCAAGCTTATATTATAGATGTATTACGAGGCTCAAATGCAAAAAGGATACTTGACTTTGAACATGATAAACTATCAGTTCATGGAATAGGAAAAGATTATACAAAAGAGCAATGGGGAAGTATAGCTGATACTTTACTTGACATGGAAGCTATAATAATAGAGGGTGAATACAGAACTTTAAAAATCACACAAATGGGAAGAGAAGTTTTAAAAAAACAAAGAGTTGTTCAGATAGACACATCACATCTAATTATAGAAAAAACATATAAAGAGTATAAAAATGAAAGTACTAATAACGAACTATTTGAGAAGTTCAGAGAATTAAGAACATCTATTGCACAAAAAGAAGAAGTGGCACCATATATAATATTTGGAGATAAAACACTGCTTGAGTTTTCAGATAAGCTACCTATTACCACTGAAGAATTTTTAAGTGTTACAGGAGTAGGTCAACTAAAACTAGAAAAATATGGATTACAGTTTTTAAATCTTTGTAAAGAGTTAAGGGATAGTGATATAGATAAAAAACCAAAAAAAGAGTTAAGTAAAACATATATACAAACACTTGATTTAATAAAAGAAAACAAAACCATTGATGAGATATGTGAATTAAGAGAACTAAAGGATTCAACAATAGCATCTCATATAAATGCACTTTGTGAAAATGAATATATAGATAAAGATACCAAAGATAAACTATTTAAACCATTAGTTGATAACTTTCCAGATGATATTAAAGTATGGATAGAGGATGGACTTAAACTAAATGATATGGCAACTTTGCGACAAAATATAAATAAATATAGTTATCTATTTACGACAAGTTAATAACCTCTAAAAAAGAGGTTATTTAATATTATTAAATCTTGATTGGTATTCTTGTCCATGTTTACATACTGGGCAAACTTTTGGTGGTTTTTTACCATAATGTATATGTCCACAAACTTCACAAATCCAAGCTTCATTTGAATTTTCACTTGAAAATTCAGCATCTATATTAACTCTTTCTAAAAGCATTCTATACATTTTTTCATGTTCAACTTCTATTTTGCCTATACCTGTAAATAATTTTTCTGCCTCTTTATATCCTTCATCTTTGGCAATTTGTGCAAAATCTGGATACATTGTTGTGTTTTCATACGATTCACCATCTATTGCCATTTGTAGATTTTCTTTTGTATCTCCAAAATCATTTTCGCTATTATTTGTCATTCTATTATTTAGTGCAAGTTCCATTTTTGCATGATGTTTTTCATTATTTGCTGCTCTTTGAAAATGTTCTACTATATCTCTATAACCCTCTTTTTGAGCTACTTTAGCAAAATATTCATACTTGTTTCTTGCTTGTGATTCTCCAGAAAAAGCTTTCATTAGATTTACAGAAGTTAAATTCGTTGTTGTCATCTCCATTGCCGTACCACAACAGTGTAACTCCCCACCACCTACACTTTGTACTTCAACTATATTTCCACATTTATTACATCTATACGATTCATATTGTCTCATAGTAAATCCTTTAATAATTTTTATTTATAAAAAGAGTATCTTAACTTTCGCACCTAAAACCAAGCAACTTTTGTGTCACATCCCTTAAAGTAGCAATTATAGTAGTAAAATCATCATTTCTATTTACAACCTCTTCTATTTGTGCTATCTCATCAAGTATTAAT
>JAYEOQ010000082.1:0-3639 GCA_034723215.1 Campylobacterota bacterium
TCCAAATGCAGATGTTGGAGTATGAAAATACAATTCCTAATAACGATAGAAATGATGATATGACTGTAATAGCATTTGAGATTGGAAAACAATCTGAATTTAAAGAAGATATATCAGAAGAGATAGTGAAATATGAGGGTGTAATGACTCAAAATGTTATCGCATCTGCTATGGATAATATTGAAGCAAAAATAGAAAATATGGGTATGATGGGGACAGTATCAACTATCACTATAGAATATTGCCAAAATATGATGAACTACTCTAAAAATGAAGATATAGGCTCAAGACAAATAGTACCAGCAGGAGAGATAGAAGTACAATATATCAATGATGAATACTATGAGATAATGGCAACAAATATAGTCTCAACTGAAGATAAGCAGAAGATAGAACCAAAACTAATAGAAATCCAAGGTTTAGATAAAGCAGGTATCAAAAAAAGGTATAGAGAGTTAAGAAAATCAGGACAAAATACCCATGAAAAAGGTGGAGGTATTGGAATGTATGAAATTGCTAAAATAAGTGATGGTATTAAGTATAAATTCAATGCCATAAATGAAGATAAATATTATTTTACAATGAAATCTATTGTTAAGCATAAGGTTAGAGAGAGAAATGAATAATAATACTAAGGAGAAAAAGATATTGAACAATAAGTACAGCAATTTAATAAAAATAGGGTTGATTAGTTTATTTAATATAAATATTTGTGCATTAGAGATAGTATACGAACCAAGAACTCCATATATTCAAGAGAATCAAAATATAATTACAGGTTTAGTAGCAACCCCATTAATCAAAGCTTTGGAAAATGCTAAAATAGATTATAGTTTAAAAAAGAAACCAGCAAAAAGACATCTAAAAGAGATAATTTTAAATAAAAAAGCTATGTGTGTTATTGGTTGGTTTAAAAATCCACAAAGGGAACAATTTGCAAAATTTACTAAACCTTTATATCAAGATAAACCAATGGGTATCCTAACTAATATAAAATCTGATATTAACAATGGCATTAAAATTAATGATTTATTAAATATAGATAAAGTCTCAATTCTTATAAAAGACTCATATTCTTATGGTGCTTTTATTGACGAAAGATTAAAAATAGTGAAAGTAAAAAAAACAAAAACTTCTAATATAAAAATGGTATCCATGATAGCTAAGAAAAGAGCAGATTTTATGTTTATATCTTTTGAAGAGGCTCAAGAGATTATAAAAAACCATAAATATAAAAATAAAATAAAATTTGTTACAGTAACAGATTTATCTAAAGGTAATAAAAGATATTTACTATGTTCAAAACTTGTAGATGATAGTATTATCGAAAAGTTGAATAGACATATAAAATGAAAAATATCTTAATTTATATATTGTTATTTATAACCATTACCCTTAATGCAAATAACAATAATGAAATTGAAAAGGATTTAGCAAGTTTTGCAAAATTAAGTGCAAGTTATTTATATGAAGTTGATGACGAACAACTTCCAATTGCCTTAGAACCTTATTTAATAAAATACAAACACATTAAAGCTTTGAAAATAACAGAAGGTGATAATGATGAAGTTTTTATGAGATACTATAAAGATAAACAAAAATTAATTTTTAATAAACAGATACCTGAAAATTTAAAAAAACTAAAAAACATATCATCACATATACAATATGATGGTGAAACTATTGGTAAAATAGTGATATATTATACTTATAGTCAAGCATTAAATTTAACAAAAAAAGAGGAAAAGTGGCTAAATAAACAACATCCTATTAAATATGTTTTTGATCCAGATTGGGAACCATTTGAGTGGAATAATGGGCTTGATAAACATACTGGAATCATAGCAGATTTATTTGTAATAATTAAAAAAAACAGTAAATTAAATTTAATAGAAATTCCATCAAAGAATTGGTATGAAGCTATAAAAAAAGTTAAAGAAAAAAAAGCTGATATGTTTAGTGCGGTTGGTATAACTGATGATAGAAAAAAATATTTAAACTTTACTTCTAAGAATTTATTCTCAGTACCTTATGTATTTGTTAGTCGGAAAGGGGAAGATTATTCAACTGGCTTTGATGATTTATCCAAAAAAGTTATAGCAGTAAATAAAAACTCTACTATTCAAGCCATGATCGAAAAAGAGTATCCAAATGTTAATCTTAAATTATTATCAACAGAAGGTACACATAGTTTTAATCAATTGCGTAATAAAGAGATTGATATATTTGTTGTAAACTCTGCAAAAGCAAATTTTTATATAGGAAAATTGGGATTCAATGATTTAAAAGTTGCGTATAAAACAAAATTAATTTTAGAATTAAAAATTGCTCTTAGTAAAGATATACCAAATGAAGCTATCACAATTTTAGATAAATCAATTGATTTAATTGGAGATAATGTTCCTCATGAATTACTATATAAATATACAAGTTTAGGAGATTTGTTCACAAATAAAGAGAAAAGATATTTAAAACAAAAGAAAATTATAAATATTTGTACAAATCCTTCTTGGGCACCAATTGAATTTAATGAAGAAGAAAAGATGCAAGGAATTTCACTTGATATTCTAGATACTATAAAAACCAACTTAGGATTAGAATATAAATTTATCAAAACAAAATCTTGGAAAGAATCACAACAATTTCTAAAAGAGAGAAAATGTGATATTTTACCAAGTGCAATTAAAACTGCAAAACGAGAGATATATGCAAATTTTACAAAACCATATTTAAAATATGACTTAATAATTATTACGCACAAAGATATTCCTGAAGTCACAAGTTTAGAAGATATTATAGATAAAAAGATGTCAAGAAAACAAGGCTCAGGAATGATAGGTAAACTTAAAAAACAATACCCAAAAATTGATATAACTGAGACAAAAACAACTTTAGAGTCATTTACATCTATAGAAGATGGTAAAGTAGATTTTACTATTAGTACTCTACCTGTATTTTTATATCATAAAAGTAAGTATGGATTAGAAAATATAAAATTATCAGGCTATACTCCTATGAAATATAATTTAAGTATTGCTGTTAGAAATGATGATAAATTACTATTAAGTATATTGAATAAAAGTTTAAAAGAAGTACCTGAAGCAACTAATAAAATAGTTCATGATAAATGGGCAGCACCTAAAACAATCAATAAAATTGATTGGGATTTAATGATTAAAATATTCGCTATATTTATTTTATTTTTATTAGGTACTTTATATTGGGCTAAAAAATTAGCTGCTGCAAAAGCAATTGCAGAGAAAGCAACTGTTGAAGCACAAGAAGCAAAATTAGAAGCTGATATTGCTAAAAAAGAAGTTGAAGCAATGCACAAGCATACAAGAGAAAGTATAGAATATGCATCAATGATACAAGGTGCATTACTTCCTGATGAAAATCTAATGGGTAATTATTTTAAAGACTATTTTGTACATTGGATGCCAAAAGATACTGTGGGTGGTGATATTTGGTTATTTAGTGAACTTCGACATGAAGATGAATGTTTACTTTTCTTTATAGATTGTACAGGTCATGGAGTACCTGGAGCTTTTGTAACTATGATTGTAAAAGCAGTTGAAAGAGAGATAGTATCTAACCTTAAAAAACATAATGATTTTGATATAAGTCCAGCAATCATAA
>JAYEOQ010000083.1:0-3618 GCA_034723215.1 Campylobacterota bacterium
TTAATTCATCTTTTAATTTTACAATAAGCAACTCTGAATCTTTTTCTATTTTATATTTTCCACACATATCATCAGCAATTTTATAAGCTTTTTCTATCTCTTCCTCAAACACTACATAAGATTCATTTTTTATAACTTCAAGTGTAACTGTACCAGAGAGGTATTTCTTGATTCTATTTTCTAATTCTGTTTTTGATGGGTAGATTAAATCTTGCTCAACTACCCCTACCTCAAATAGATTTATTTTTGACTGCGTTATAAATGCTTTTCCTGCTTGATATGTAGCTAATATATCTTTTTGTTCACTACTTAAAACTGTAATCTGTTTTTTACCAAATTGAATTTTTTGTTTTGCAAAATCAATATCAATATCAAGTAAACTTGTACCATCTCTTTTTATCATATGTAGTAAAGATTCATTTACAAGTGTAGCTAATGCAGAACTTGTAAATCCACTAGTATCTAGAGCTAATTTTTCTAATTCAAAATTGTATTTCTTATTTTTTAGATATAATTTTAGTATCTCTACTCTATCATCTTTAGATGGTTTTGTTAAAAATACTCGTCTATCAAATCGCCCTGCTCGTAAAAGTGCTTCATCTAAAACCTCTATTTTATTTGTAGCAGCTATCACCATAACTCCACTTGATCCATCAAAACCATCCATCTGAGTTAGAAGTTCATTTAGTGTAGCTTCCCTCTCATCATTTCCACCTATACCTCTTGATTTTCCAACAGCATCTATCTCATCTATAAAGATTATTGATGGTGCTTGTGATTTTGCAACCGTAAAAAGTTCTCTAACTTTTTTTGCCCCCATACCAACATAGATATGTACAAAACTTGCACCACTTTGATAAAAAAACGGTACATCTGCTTCACCAGCAACTGCTCTTGCAATTAAAGTTTTTCCAACACCAGGAGGACCAACTAAAAGTACACCTTTTGGTAAAGAGACTCCATATTTTTGGTATTTTCTAGGATTATTTAAAAAGTCTACAACCTCTTCAAGCTCCTCTTTTACATCACCTATACCTGCTACATCTTTAAATGTTATATTTGATTTTGAAGCTTCTATTATTGAACTATTTGTATCTGTAACTTTTGACTCTTTAACACTTACAGTATCTTCACTTTTTACAGAATCCAACTCTTGTTGAAATTTATTTTTAGGGATCATATCTCTTATTTTATCTTTGTATTTCTGTAAAGCAAAAGTAAGCATCAAAAGTACAAATAAAAATCCAACACCAACATAGTAACTACTCCCTTGAATTACACTGTCACTTTTCATTATTGTATATATAAATAATACAATAAGTACAACGGCAGATAAACTCATCATACGGAGATTTTTATCTATTGCACTTCTTTCATCATTTTTATTAGAATTTTGAAACATTTTTCTTATCCTTTACATCATAGTCAGTTACTTCTATCCAATCCCCAACCAAGTCACTATCACTTTTAATTTCACATAAATTAAAAAATTGGTCATACCCTGTGTATATATTTTCTTTTACAGATTCAACTAGTATATCTAATGGCTGTTTTTCCATCCTAAATAATCTATTTTTTTCTTCTATTTTAGATTCTAACTCTTTTAATCTTTCTTTTGCAACTGCGCCATTTACTTGATTTGGCATTGTGCAGCTTGGTGTCCCATCTCTTTTACTATATGTGAAACTATGTATATGTGTTAAAGGAAATTTATCTAAATTTTTCATAGCATCATTCCAGTATTCATCAGTTTCCCCAGGATGTCCAACAATAAAATCAGTCCCCAAAGCATAACCTTTTGATGATAAGAGTTCAAAAAGTTCTAAATCACTTTTTACCTTATTTCTTCTATTCATAATATTCAACATCTCTTTATTTGTATGTTGAAGTGCGATATGAAGATGTTTCCCCATCCAAGGCTCTGTTAGTATCTCTTTAAACTCATCTGTTATTTGAATAGGCTCAACACTTCCTAGTCTTATTCTTCTAACACCTCTTATCATTGAAATTTTCTTCAATAATTGTGCTAACTTATCTTTTTTATTCTCAACCCCAAACTGCTTTCCAAATGAACCAACATTTGTACCAGTTAATATAAATTCACCAAATCCATTACTTGCTAAAACAGCAACTTGATTTAATATCTTTTCCTCATCATAACTTCTTGAATCTCCACGAACAAAAGGGATAATACAATAACTACATCTAAAGTCACACCCCTCTTGAATCTTAACAAAAGCCCTACTCTTACCAATCATCTTTTCAATAATAGTATCATCAATATGTTTTAAATCACCAGCTTCAAAAAATCTTTTTTCATCTTTTAAAAGTATATTTATTTTCTCTTTTTCACTATGTCCAAAAAGAGCATCTATTTTATTCTCTTTAAATAGACTTTCACCCTTTGTCCATACTCCACACCCTGTAAAAATAACTCGTGGATTAAGTGGAAGCTTGTTTAATCCATTTATATAACTTCTTGCTGTACTATCTGCTCCATTTGTAACAGTACAAGAGTTTATAACAACTATATTTGCTTCATTTTCGTTCATTGTTATTTCAAAATCTTTTAACTTATTCATCATAACTTGTGTATCAAAAACATTAGTTCTACACCCAAATGTTTTAAAATAAACTTTCTCTTTAATATTTTGCATCAATAAACCTTAACTGTTTGCAGGAGGATCAAACAATCCACTCGCACTTTGGCTACCAGGTAACATATTTTCAGCTTCAACTTGTGTATTGTTTGAAACCCTTAATGTTTGAGTTGGATATGCAATAGTAATATCATCAGCTGCTTTAAAAGCCTCTAGTATCTCCATACTTATTGTACTTCTTAAAGCTAAAGTAGCGTGTGAATTTGTATAATACCAAGATGATATCACTATCCCGTACGGCTCCATCATAGAAAATATTCTAGGTTCTGGATTTGCACTTCTTAAAACATATTTTTTTCTCATTTTTTGAAGTCTTTTTTTAGTTAAATCTGTATAACCTTTGGCATGAGAAGTAGTAATCGCTTTTGCCAACTCTACTGCTTTTTTATGATTTGAATCAAAAGTAATATATACATCTACCCCATCCCAAACGGTTCTTAATCCATCAAAAGTATAGTTTGCAATCATATCTGTAAAAATATAGTTATTTGGGATAAAATAAACTCTACCACTTCTTCTATTTGTTCTATATGATGTAAGTGTTACATCTTCCCTTACTGCTATTTTAAACAAAGAGATATCTAAAACATCACCAACTACCTCTATACCATCTCTCATCACTTTGATTCTGTCACCAACACTAATTGCACCAGATGTCATAATAGCCATCCATCCAAACATTGACATAAACCAATCTTTTAATGCAATAGCAATACCAGCAGATGCAAAACCTAGAAATGTTACTAGATAAGAGGCATTTTCAATATATGAAAACAGTATTATAAATATAATTATAATTATTGATACAAAATTGATTAACTTATTCGTAGTGTATTGTCTATCATCATCTTGAATATATTTTTTTAATCCAATCTTCAATCCAAACGACACAAGTAAAAAGAAAAATACAAGGATTAAAAGCTTTATTGTTCTCCAAATCTCATCAGAGATTGAATCA
>JAYEOQ010000084.1:0-3603 GCA_034723215.1 Campylobacterota bacterium
TATTACTTGTAATATCAAATACAATTATTTTAAGGAAAGTTAACTTAACCCATTAAGAAACCTTGAAAATGGGCTTGAAGGTTTTTTTAGATATTTAAACCGTACTACAAATAGTGTAGCACAATTAGATGAATCCTCTTTGGATGAATTTGGTAAAATGGCAAAATCTATTAATGAAAATATCATTAAAGTTGAAAAAGGGTTAGAGTTAGATTTAGGTGTGTATGGAGAAATTATGTCATTTTGTGAACAGATGGAAAAAGGTCATTTTAATGTAAGAATTAATTTAAGAGCAGATAACCCTAGAATAAATCATTCAGTTGACTCTTTAAATAACTTTGCCAATATTTTACAAGAAAATATGGATAATATTTTAAAAACTTTAGAAGAATACTCAAATTATCATTATATGGATAGTATAGATAATAATGGACTTCATGGGTATTTAAAAAGATTAGCAGATGGTACAAATACACTTGGAACTGCTATTACTACAATGCTAGTAGAAAATAAACAAAATGGTCTAACACTTGATAATAGTAGTGATATATTACTTACTAATGTAGATAAACTAAATAATAACTCAAACGAAGCAGCCGCAAGTTTAGAAGAAACAGTAGCAGCACTTGAAGAGATAACATCAAATATCTCAAACAATACTAACAATGTAGTAAAAATGGCAGGGTATGCTAAATCTTTAACTACATCTGCTAATGAAGGTCAAAGCTTAGCAAGCCAAACAACAAAAGCTATGGAGGAAATAGATACAGAAGTAAATGCTATAAATGAAGCAATAAGTATAATAGACCAAATAGCATTTCAAACAAATATTCTTTCACTTAATGCAGCAGTAGAAGCAGCTACAGCAGGAGAAGCAGGTAAAGGTTTCGCAGTTGTAGCTCAAGAGGTAAGAAATCTAGCTTCAAGAAGTGCAGAAGCAGCCAATGAGATTAAAGCACTTGTATCAAATGCAAAAGATAAAGCAGATAGTGGAAAAAGTATTTCAAATAAAATGATTGAGGGATACAATGGTTTAAATGATAATATATCTAAGACTATTGCTTTAATTCAAGATGTAGAGATGGCTTCAAAAGAACAGCAAAGTGGTATAGTTCAAATAAATGATGCAGTAAATAGCCTTGACCAGCAAACACAACAAAATGCTACTATAGCTTCACAAACACACGATGTAGCAGTTCAAACAGATAGTATAGCTAAACTTGTAGTTTCAAATGCAGATGAAAAAGAGTTTATTGGTAAAGATAGTGTAAAAGCAAAATAGACTAGTTTTGTGTTTAATATCAATCTATATAGTATTAGATACAACAGATAATAAATGGACAAGTTTCTAAACTTGTCTACTGATTAAATAATATATCTAGTTTATTAGGGTCATTTTAAAACGCCAATTCAAAATTAATCACAATTTTCATATACGACACAATTTTACCACAATATTATTCTATAATGACAAAAAGGGGATGTAATGGAATATTTAAAAACACAGTATGGTGAGTATGTATGTTTATCCACAGTTACCGAGATAAAAATTGTTGAAGAAAACAATGCTTATTTGGTGAAGGCGTTTTCTACTGCAGTTAGATCAAGAGGTGAGTTTATTGTAAAAGCTTTCGGATTAGGGAAATATAAAGAAGCAGAAGAGTGGGTGGAAAGCTTAATAGAGGTTGTTAATATTGACTATAATCATGATAAGTGGTTGTTAAAGCATGAGAAACAGGCTTAATTATAGCAAATAGAGTTAAGTTAGGGATAAATTATTATTTAATAAATTTATGTAAAATATATTCCAAATTTTTTCACAACTATTTTACTTTTATCTTAAAATTTTAAATATATGTTATAATTATTTAAATTACAAAAGGGATTCTTTATGAAACATTTATTTCTTATTTTTACACTTTTAGCTACTTTTGTTAGTGCAGATATCTTAGAGAATAAACTCCTCTCTTTGAATGGTTTTGATTATAATACTTTGGGAACAGAAAAGTATATTGATGCAATCGATGATTTTTTAGGCTTTGCAAATCTATCTTCAAGTGCTGTAATTCTTGCAGAAGATCAACAAATAGGTCAGCTTTTAGATATGCTAAAACTAATTATTAAAGCTTTAGCAGTATTATCTATTGTGTTAATACTGTCGCTGATATATTTTATTTATGATAATATTAAATTTAAAAATCAACTAAAAACTGCTAAAAAAGAACTTGAAAACTCTGAGATGAAAGATTCTCTTACAGGACTTTTTAATAAAGAGTACTTTGATGATATTTTTAATATCCAATGCAATATCTCAATGAGAGAAAAAGCACATCTAAGCTTTTTTATTTTAGAGATAGATAATTTTGAAAAGTTATCTCAAAATAAAACTCAAGTAGAGATTGAAAATTTAAATCAAAAAATTTCTAATCTAATAAAATTATACTTTAAGCGTGCCACAGACTTGATATTTGTATTAGAAGATGGAGTTTTTGCAGGAATAATAGTTTCAAAAGAGGAAAATGACACAAAGTCACAATTAGAAAAGCTAATAGATAAAATCAAAGATATAAAAGAAGATACAACAGTATCAATAGGTTTTAAAACTAATCACAGAGATGATAAGCTAAGTAAAGAATCAATTTATACTATGACCAAACATGCATTACTAAAAGCCAAAGATAATAAAAATAATAGCATATTAGAATTTGATGATATTCTGGAATAATGAATATCTATCACTTCAAATAGTGGGAATATAAATAATACTTTATACCACCACAAGTTATTTTACCCTTTAACTTCCTCCATAACATCATCAATAACATTTTCAGATCGTTGTTTAAGAATATCTTCTTGATCCTTAACCCACTTTTCTAAACCTATCAATCCACCCACCGCAATAACCACAAGTAATAAAGTCACAAGAATCTTATCCATTGCACCTTTCTGGTTTTTTAATATTTTATTTAAAAAAATATGTTTCATAACCCACCCTTTACATTCTTATGATATTTAGTTTTTACTTAAAATCATTTCTATTATTGTACTAAAAAAATGTGTTAAAGATGTGTCATAAAAATAAATTTTACTTTTTTATTACTAAAAAGAGATACTTGTCGTAACTTTTACTCTTTTTAAAGGGTGATTAGTTATTTTTGTATATTTTTGACCATTATAAAAAAATATATTTTTATAACCTTGTAGTTTTTTTTCTGTACGATAATCATATCTAGTTATAACTTCATCTTTATATCTTATTTCATCACAATATTGTGTATTGTCTCTATATCCTCTATGGCTATTTGCTATTCCTGCCCCCAGCAGTCCTCCAACCACTTTTGCCGCTGTTCTACCATTGCCTTTACCTATTTGATTTCCAATAGCAACACCTAAACCCATACCAACTATAGTATCAAGCCCAATTGAGTTTCTTTCAACTCTTCTATATGAACTACCTTCACAAGGTACTTTTACAGTAGGTTAATCCGACCAAATCTAAAATACAAGACTTTACACCGTTATCTATTGGTATCATAAAAAAATAAAAAGGTAATATTTTAAAGTTTTAGTTTACATTAAGATTTATAATCATTTTTTGTAGTT
>JAYEOQ010000085.1:0-3548 GCA_034723215.1 Campylobacterota bacterium
GGTTATATGAGAATGAGTATCGAATATAACAACGATAATAGTAAAATTAAAATTCAACAAGCAATAGGAAAAGTTGAAAAAGATATGAAAATTTTCCCTAGTGTTATAAGAAGAGCAATAGATGAAGCATCTGGAAACTTTTCTGTAGAATTTGGAATTGATGATGATTGTGCAAGAGATAATGGAGATTTTTGTGAAGCTGTATTAAAAGAGCTTGGGATTGGACATTGTTCAATATAGTTTTTGAGAATAATACAGAATATAAAGTAGATTTAGAATTTTTAGAAAAAATTTCAAAAGAGCTAACCTCTAGTGAAATTGAATTTATTTTAACTACAAATGAAGAGATACAAGAGATAAACTTAACAACTAGAGGAATTGATAAACCAACAGATGTGTTAAGTTTTCCTTATGAAAATATGCCAAATGTTCCACTTGGCTCTATAGTAATATCTGCAAATTTTGTAGAGGAAAAATCAAAGTTTTACAAACATAGTTTCGATGATGAATTAAGTTTATTGTTTATACACGGATTACTTCATCTTCTAGGCTATGACCATGAAGTGGATAATGGTGAACATAGGCAAAAAGAGGAAGAGCTTATAAAAAAATTTAAGTTACCAAATAGTTTAATAATAAGGAATAGTTAATTTTATGGATATTTTAATATTTATTGTTTCAATGGGTGCATTGATTTATGGTGCTGATTATATTATAGAAGAGAGTGAAAGAATCGCTCTACATTTTAATATATCATCATTTATAATAGGTGCAACTTTAATTGCACTTGGTACAAGTTTACCTGAGATGGCTGTTAGTATGAGTGCATCTGTAAAAGGTAGTGGAGATATAGCAGTTGCAAATGTTATAGGTAGTACTATATTTAATATATCTTTAGTTTTAGGAACAGTGTTTTTAATAGCTAAAAGTATTAAGCCTAAAAGAGATCTTTTTGCAAAAGATTCTGCATGGTCACTTTTTCCTATCCTTATTTTTATACTTATGAGTATTGATGGTAAGCTTAGTCAATTAGATGGTTTTATCTTTTTAACACTTATGGGTGCATATTTACTTTTTCTTATTCAAAGTAATCAGATGGAAGAGATTGATGAAGATTTAGCAAATGAAAAATTTGCTTGGGGTAAAACACTTTTATTTTTGTTTATAGGTTTTATATTTGTTGTAGGTGGTGCAAACTTTGCAATTGATAGTGCTGGTAATATAGCAAGAGATTTTGGTGTAAGTGAATGGCTTATTGGATTATTTTTAGTTGCGTTTGGTACTAGTTTACCAGAACTTACTGTTGCTATAAAAGCAGCAAGAGCAAACAATGCAGATATGGCAATAGGTGCAATTATAGGGAGTAATGTAGCAAACTTTACTATGGTTTTAGGGCTTAGCTCACTAATATCTCCATTAAATGTAGATTTAAATGCAAATTTCTTTGATGTTATGGCTGCTTTAATTGTATCTGTTATGTTAGTGTTTATAACAGCAAATAAACTTTATAATAAAAGTGCTGGTATAGTTATGATGGCTGTTTTGGTTCTTGTAATATCAAATAGTTTCTAATTTAAATTTTAAAACTAGATAGTTATAAATAATTATCTAGTTTAACTGCTAACTGATGTACTGACATCGCATAGTATGCACTATGATTATATCTTGTAATTACATAAAAGTTTTTAGCAGCATACCATAATTCATCGTAGTCTGCTTTACTAAGTTTTATTAGCCTTACTTTATCGTTATAGTTCCATTTTCCATATTTAGGTTTTATCCCTACTAAATTATTACGGTTATATTTTTTATTATATCCTGTTTTATATTTTTTAAATCTATTACCCTCATAAGATACACGAGTAGCAACATGCTCACCTCTTCTCCATCCGTTTTGTTTTAGATAGTTAGCAATACTTGCAATTGCATCTTGTGGGTGTTGTAAACTTACTTTACCATCTTTATTAAAGTCTATACCATATGCTTCATAATTACTTGGCATAAATTGTCCAAGTCCAATAGCACCTGTATATGAACCCATCACATTTTTTGGATTAAACTTTTGTTTATATGAGAGTCTAATAAATTCTTTTAACTGTTTTTGAAAAAATCTATTTCTACGATTTTTTTCAAATGCAAGAGTAGTTAATGTATCAAAAACCGGGAATTTTCCAACATTGCCACCGTAAACACTCTCAATACCGATAATTGCAGCAATATACTCAGAGGGGATACCATATTGTTTCTCCACCTTTTTAAAAGTTGAACTGTACTTATTTAAAAATGATATACCCTGATCAATCCGTTTAGGTGTAACTTTATATTTTACATAGCGATCCCAAGCACCATGCAGGGGATATTTCTCTTGTAGTTTTTTAGTTATTTTAACTTTTTTTCTACTTACAATATTAAATGGTACCTCCTGATAAGTTACATTAGAAAAAAGCTTTTTTAAATATGCCGGTTTATAATTATGCTTTTTAACCATCATATCAATAAACTTTATCGCTTGGGCATTCGTGTTGTAGTCTTTTGCATTAATGAAGCCTGCAAAAAACAATAATATTATTAAAAATTTCAAATTAAATCCTTTGTGATATTATAACATATTTTAGTTATTAGAAATTTTATCCATATAATTATTTAACATAAAATCCTCAAATTGATTATTATAGACATATTCGTATTTAGAATATAAATACAGTAAATATAAAGATTAATATAGAATCGTTCAGTTATGAAAGTAATATTTGCAAAATACAAATTCTTATCTTAAATATACTAATAATTTGACTAAAATAATAATAATAGCAAAAGTTATACTTTTTATTCTACTTTATGGTAAACTATGGAGGGAAGGGGAAAATATGAAAAGATTAATTTACGGAATAGTTGTGTTGGCAATTACAACTTTATCATTAGAGGCGTCAGGGTATAATTCTATGATTAACAATTGGAAATCACATGAAGATGTTGCTAACTGGGTAAGAGATGAGTGGAAGTTTTCAAACCAAGATGCACGAAAAGTTGCCAATAAGATAAGAAAAGAGGGTCCGCAGATTATCCCTGCAAAATCTGCAGAAGAAACATATGATAATCCTAGAGGTTGGTGTAAAGATGCAGCAAACTTTGGAATAGAATCATTAAATAAGATGGATCCAAAATATAAGGCAAAGTATATATTTATAAAAAATAGAAAAGGTCCACCACATCATTGGGTTACAGGATTCCAGAAAGATGGTAAAATTTATGTTATAGATTTTGGTGCAGGTTCACACTGGGGTGATATGATGGGAGTTCATGGACCATATGATTCACTGGATGGTTATAGAGACTTTTTATCAAATATTCACCATGGTAATTTTGAACTAGGTTCTTTAGACTGGTGGACTTCTAAAAGTTTAAAAGATAAATATAGTGGCAACAAAAGATCTAAAATGCTTTTAAAGAAATTTGATGATAATAAAGATGGTAAGATATCATTTAATGAAGCTCCACCACCTATGAAAAAAGGTTTTGAATTTCTTGATGCAAACGAAGATGGATAT
>JAYEOQ010000086.1:0-16424 GCA_034723215.1 Campylobacterota bacterium
TTTGTCTATCATTTTGTTCATCGTATATAGATGAGGGTGTACCTTTTTCAATACTATTTTTAATAGAATCACTTAACTCTTTAGTTAGTTTATTTTTTGAAAAATCAATATTTAGATAATTAGCAATACTTTTTTGAAAATAGTAACCATCAATAAAACTATCAATATAGTTTGAATGTTCATCATCAAAAACTTTTTTATCTACAACCTTTTTAGATATAAGAAGATTTGTTTTTAATTTATAGTGTTTCATAATCTCTTTTATAAAAAATAATCCACTATATGAGATCTCAACACTACCAATATGTTTTTTTGAATCAAATAAAGGGTAAACAAATCTAAAGCCATTAAAAACCTTACCCTCTTCAAAACCATCAATATATTCTTTTTCTTCATTTACATACTTTACGGTCAGTCTATCTTTTGTTAAACTATCGCCAAATTTATTTGGTCTATGCATCCTTAAAAAACTATTGTTATTTGGTAGATGAAAATGGAGTTGTCTAATATTAAATAGTCTTAAATTTTTATAATCATCATTTAGATATTTAAGTAAATTTTCTCTATCTCTATTTTTAAATAGATCAATGATTGGTTTTTTATTTATATCATTTGTAAATATAAAGTTTGCTAGTTTTTTATGGTTATTATATATAACTTTATATTCTAAATATATATGTTCTGTTTTTGTTTGTAAATAGTTCTCAATCTTATTACTATTTTCTAAATATAAAAGTTTATATGTTGTAAAACTAAGTATTATAAATAATAGTATAAAATATTTTTTTTGTACAAAGTTGATTATCATATTATTTATCCTAGTAAAAATGTTTTAAATTTTATTATCTATTTTATATCCATATATTATCTATTAATCTTGTTGTCCCTATTTTCACTGCAATTAAAATAATACTATTTTGTATCTCTATTTTTTCAATTTGTTTAAACTCTTTATCTACTATTGATATATATTCAATATCATTAATTCCATTATCTCTTAAATAGTTGAATATAAAGTCTACTAAAACTTGTGAATCACGCTCACCTTTGCCAATCTGTTTTGCTGTTTGCTTTAAAGATTTAGAGATAAATAGTGATGTTTCTCTTTGTTGCTTTGTTAAGTATACATTTCTACTACTATAAGCTAAGCCATCAGTCTCCCTTATAATATCACAAGCAATTATATTTACATTCAAATAAAAATTTTTAGCCATTTGTGTAATCAAACTTAGTTGTTGAGCATCTTTTTTCCCAAAATATGCATTTGTAGGGTTTACTATATTTAATAGTTTTAAAACAACTTGTAACATACCATCAAAATGTCCTGGTCTTTTAAATCCCTCAAGTATAAAACCTTTTGTTTTTGGAGCATTTATAGTTACTTCATCCTTGCTATACATCGTATTTATATCTGGCATAAAAAGATAATCAACTTTAGATAGTTCACATATTTTTTTGTCAGCTTCATCTTTTTTTGGATATTTGTCTAAATCTTCACCCTCTAGAAATTGAGTAGGGTTTACAAAAATTGATACAACAACAATATCATTATGTTCTCGTGCATTTTTTATTAAAGAGATATGTCCATCGTGCAAGGCACCCATTGTAGGGACAAATCCGATTGTTTTAGTAGTATTTTTCAACTCTTTTTTTAATAATTCTATACTGTTTATTATTTTCATCTATTGGATAATACCTTATGCTCTTATATCTAAAATAGTTTGTTGAGCTGTGTTTTGAACAGAGATACCATTAGAATTAACACTATATGCTATGGGGATCTCTCTTTGCTGAACACTCTCATCTTCAACATTTTTATCAACTGAATCATTTGCTTGGGCTAACTCTTTTTTATTAGAATTATATTGATGTTTTTTTTCATCTTCACTTGTAGTATTATTTAGTTTCGCTAATTCATTTGCACTTTTTTCTAATTTTTTCTCTAATTGAAGCATAGAGTTTAGGCTGTTATTAACTTGCATCATTTCCACCTTGAATATTTAATAGAATTTTATTTAGATTTGCTTGTGTTGCAATATTCATATCTGCTCCACTTACATCACTAGGTGCTGTACTAGCCCTTTTTAATTGGTCAAGCTTAAACTCTGCTGCTTTTGGGTCATTAGGTATTGAAGTATCAAGTCTTACATGACCTCCAATTGCATACATTTTACCATCAGGACCCTCTTGGTATGTATAAGATATAGGTGCTGTTGTGTGTCCAATGCTTGCATGAATTTGTTCATGAGATCTTATATTGATATCTGATTGTTTAAACTTATTCAGCACTCTTTGAAAATCTTGCTCATCATAGTTTTTACCGATACTATTTGGCTCTTCAAAATAATCTTTTTGTTTGATACCCTCAATAGACTCTTTTTGCTCAATTTTTCTTAACTCTGCAAATTTCTGAGACAATTTGTGTTCTAATTGAGTTATAGATATATTATTATAATTTTCTGTAATTACATCCATCCCCACACCTTTGAATCAATTTTATTAGATATATTATACAATATTTATATAAAATAAGCAAAAAAAAAGGTTAGAGTATAAACTCTAACCTTTTTATATGTAGATTAAGATATTAAGCGTTAGCTTTTCTATAATCCATAATCATAGCATAAGCTTCATCTTTAAGCTTAAGTTTCTCTTTTTTCATTCTTTCTATTTCAACTGGATCAATGTGATCAACACCACCATCTTCAGCTCTATCAATTTTATCATGTAAGTCATTATGTTTATCAAATACTTTTTTAAAGTGTGCATTTGATGTTTTTAATTTTGTTACCTCTTCTCTATATTCGTGAAACATTTTGTATCCTTTGTGTTATTATTTTCGTATTTTATCTAAAAATTGCTTATATCCAAAACTATGTTCTGTAATCAGCATTTATCTTAACATAGTCATAGCCCAAATCACAACCATAAGCTGTAAATGAACCATCATCGATCCCTAAATTACATACAATTTTGAACTCTTTATTTTCTAAAACTTTAGCCGCCTTAGATTCTATTTCACTATTAAATAATATATCACCTTTATCATAAACTAATATATCTTTAAAAGTTATTGTCAATGTTGATTCATCACAAGCAACACCAGATGCTCCAATAGTTGAAGCTATTCTTCCCCAATTTGGGTCTTCTCCAAATAGAGCAGTTTTTACTAAGAGTGAATTTGAAAGTGCTTTTGCTGCAAGTTGAGCTTCATCATCGTTCTTAGCCCCATTTACTTCAAACGCAACAGCTTTTTTTGCACCTTCGCCGTCTGCTACCATCATCATAGCCATATCGTGCATAACTAATCGTAAAGCCTCTTTAAAAGCCTCTTTATTGTAGCTATTTGATCTTTTATTTGATAATAAAAATACAGTATCATTTGTTGATGTATCACCATCAACACTAATAGCATTAAATGTTGTTACAGAGTTCTCTTTTAGTAATAAACTCATATCCTCTTTAGGAATATTAGCATCTGTACATATAAAACATAACATAGTTGCAAGGTTTGGATTTATCATCCCAGCACCTTTTGCAATAGCACCAATTTTAAATGAACTACCATCCTCTAGTTTAATTTCATAAAAACAATTTTTAGGATAACTATCAGTTGTCATTATCGCTTTTGATAAATTTTCACCATTTTTATTAGATAAGTTAAAATTTAATGCACCATCTATAATTTTTTCTTTTGGAACTCTAACTCCAATCACCCCAGTACTACTCATTATTGGATTTTGAATATTTGTAAATTTTTTTGTAATATTTTCAAATATCTCATCAATATCATCAATTCCAGCTTGACCTGTCATCGCATTTGCATTTTTAGAGTTTATTAAAATAAAATTTGTTTGAAAATCAGATTTTTTTTGTAAATAGTGTCGTAATGGTGCTGCTTTAAAGTTGTTACTTGTAAATACAGCCTCAATATCACATAAACTATCACTACAAATAAATCCCATATCCAAAGCTTTATTTGGTTTAAGTCCACCACTTATCCCATCACAATAAAATCCATCTATATCACTAATTGTACCTTTAATTGGAAAAACACTAAACATAATTTACTTCCTTTAAGTTTGCTTTTATTAAATTTTCTGGCATTGTTGGGTGGTTTATAAGTTTTTTTGCTTTGGAAATACTATTTTGATTCCCTATTACTAAAAGTTTACAACCAAGTTGAACTTTTGTATTACCTTCAGGATTTTGTACAAAATGTCCATCCTTTAGTGTAATTCCAATAATACTTACCTTTAAAAAATCTCGTAAATGTGCATCTTTTATAGCTTTATTTAAAAACCAGCTATCATCATCAATATATATCTCTTCCATATCAATAGGGGTATCTTTTTTATATAAAAATTCCTCTAAGACATTTTCCATATCTGGTCTTATTGCCATTGCACTTACTCTTTTAGCCATAAGTTCTGGAGGAGCAACAACTTTATCAGCTCCAAGTTTTTTAAGTTTTTCAACATCTTTTTGAGATTCAGCATTACAAATAATTAGAAAAGGATTTTTTCTACCTAACTCTTTTTCATATAGCCTAACAGATGCAATAATAGTAATACTATCTGATATATTTTTTGATAATGATATAACACCTTTTGCACTTGAAAGGTGTGATTTTAAAAAAGCCTTTTCTGTATATGTTTCCTCTTTTATATAATATGGATAATTATGCTCTAAAGCTATTTTTTCCATATCATCACTAGGGTCAACAATAACAAAAGGTATGTGACTTTGTTTAAATTGTTCAGCTAGTTGTATTGTATATTCATTATGATTAAAAATTACAAAATGATTTCTAAGTCTTGCTATTTTATATAACATATCTCTTTCCTTATAAAGATCTAAAAACTTTCCTTTTACCAATACTTGAATCAATGCAGTTATAGACAATGTAAAGATTAAAAATCCAAATATTATTAAAGTAATTGTAAATAATCTACCAGCTTGTGAGATATGGTTTATTTCACCAAATCCAACAGTTGTAAATGTAATACCTGTTTGATATAAAGCATCAAGTATTGGAAAATCATCAATAAGCATATATCCAATGGTACCAACCATCATAATAACTTGTAGTAAAATTAAAGGGAGTCTAAAGTGTTTAAATTGAGAGTAAATCTCTTTGTTTAGGTCAAACTCTGGTTTGGTGTTTCGATATTCCCAACCCAAAGCTTTCTTGATGTTTCTTATGTATCTCATAAAAACATCTATTTGTTACTTATGAATTCTTTTTAAGAGTTCTAAGTTCTTTTGCAGAAATTTTAATTTTTCTTGTTGTACCATCTTCTAAACTAATTCTAACAGTTCTTAAATTTGGTAAAAATTTTCTTTTTGTTCTGTTTTTTGCGTGACTTACGTTATTTCCAGACATTGGACCTTTTCCAGAAAGCATACATCTTCTTGCCATTTTATTTCCTTGAGTTTGTTAATTTTCGTAATTTTATCTAAATACATCTTAAAATATATTTAGTTATAACCTTTTTATTACCAATATGTATTTATATCAAACATTGGATTTGGTCTATCATCTTGTTTTGGCTTTAAATTTTTAAAACCTTCACTTACTTCACCATACTTTTTTTTAGTATCATCCATAAGCATCCCCATAGCTATAACTATAATAAAAATTATAGTTAATATATATACTATCCATTCACTTTGAAAATTAAAATTAAAACTCTCATTTATAAAGTTTGTTATTTTAAATCTTAATATGAATATTATTAATAATATAGCTATGCTAATGATAAATGCTAATCCTGACATGATACTAAGACTCTTTTGACTCTAAAAACTCTTCATAAGTTCCATCAAAATCAATAATTGAACCATCTTCTTGAATCTCTATAATTCTATTTGCGAATGCATCAAGTAACTCTCTATCATGAGACACACAAATAGAAGTACCTTCAAATGCAAGTAATCCTTCTCCAAGAGCAATAATAGCTTCTAAATCAAGGTGATTTGTAGGCTCATCTAAAACTAAAAAGTTTCTTTTTTCAAGCATAATCTTACTAAGCATCATTCTATGTTTTTCACCACCAGAACATTTTATAACACTTTTCTCTTGCTCTTCACCGTTAAATAACATTCTACCTAAACAGTTTCTAATCTCAGCAATATCAGCATCTCTATCAAAGTCTCTTAACCAATCATAAAGTGTAATATCACCTTTGATTAAATCAGTTGAATTTTGAGGAAAATAACTAATAGTTGATGTAGCACCCCATTTAACTTCACCCTCGTCAGGCTTCATATTTTCCATAAGAATTTCACAAAGAGTTGTTTTACCAGCTCCATTTGGTCCAATTAAAGCAATTTTATCACCTTTTTCAACCATTAAACTTACATCATTAAGAATAACTTCACCATCAAATGATTTAGAAATATTTTTGAATTCTAAAACCTCTTTACTTACTGGTTTTGATTGTTTAAATACAATTGATGGATCTCTTCTTGAACTTACCGAGATAGATTCAATATCAAGTTTATCAAGTTGTTTTTGTCTTGATGTTGCTTGTTTAGCTTTAGATGCATTTGCACTAAATCTTCTTACAAATGCTTCAAGCTCCTCTTTCTCTTTATTTTTCTTATCAAAATCAACTTGAGCTTGTTTTGCTAATACAGTTGAAGCTATATACCAATCATCATAAGACCCTGTAAACTCTCTAATTTGTTTAAAATCTACATCAAGAATATGTGTACAAACAGCATTTAAAAAGTGTCTATCATGAGAGATAACTACCATAGTTCCATCATGGTGTTGAAGTTGGTTTTCTAGCCAAGAGATCGTTGCCATATCAAGGTTATTTGTAGGCTCATCAAGGAATAAAACATCTGGTTTTGGGAATAAAACTTGTGCAAGTAAAACTTTAAACTTATCACCACCAGAGATTGTACTCATTAGATCATTTTGTTGAGATGCAGGGAATCCAACAGCTTCAAGAATTTTTGTAATTTTTACATCATACTCATAAGTTGGATCCTCTTCACAACAGATCATCTCTAGCTCACCAAGTCTTTCACCAATCTCATCAGTGTACTCTTCAAGGTAAAGTTTCTCTTTCTCTTTTATTGCATCAAAAAGTTTTTTGTTTCCATGAAGAACTGCATCTGCTAGTGTAAACTCTTCAAAGGCGAATTGATTTTGACCTAAAACTCCAACTTTTTTACCATTTTGAACATTTACTTGTCCGTCCGTAATCTCTTCTGTTCCACTTAGCATATTAAGAAAAGTTGTCTTACCTGCACCATTTGCACCAATTAGACCATATCTTTTACCTGTATCTAAAGATAGATTTATATCTTGAAATAATGTTCTTGATCCGAAAGTTTTTTTCAGATTTACTATTTTTACCATATATTTTTAACCTTTTATAACTATTTTATATGATTATATCTAAAATTGGTTTGTTTTTACTTTTTATAAGATATAATTTATACTAACTGATATAAATATGGGAATAGAATTGAATAGTGATATAACTATAGCAAAACAAAACAATAACAGTATAACATTAAATATAGCAGGTGATTGGCAAAAAAATAGTTTGTCAGGGATGGATGAAAAATTTCATCTTCTATTAGATGGAATCGAAGAAAACAGAGTTATTATTGATTTTAAGGGTGCAAATTTATTTGATTCTGCTGGTATGATTTTAATTACTAAATATATAGCATTATTTATAAAAAATGGTTGTGATGTAACTTTTATAAATATGGATTCAACGCAAAAAGCATTGCTGCTATTTTATAGAAAAAATCAAATTGTAAATAAAGTAGATAGATATAATCATAAAAAAAATATATTTCACAAATGTGGAAAATTTGTATATATCTATTTTCATAGTTTTATCACCTTTCTTAACTTTATTGGTGAAAGTTTTTATTTTTTTATTCAAATAATCAAAGCTCCATCAAAAATACGATTTAAAGCTATTGCAAAACAGATAGATACATCTGGTATTCAAGCTTTACCAATTGTTATATTAACCTCATTTTTAATAGGATTAGTAATAGCCTATCAAGGTGCTGATCAGTTAAGAGAATTTGGAGCAAATATTTTTATCGTTGAATTAGTTACTATCTCTATAGTTCGAGAGCTTGCCCCAATGATTACAGCTATTGTGATTGCAGGTAGAAGTGCGTCAGCATTTACTGCACAAATTGGAACTATGAAAATAACACAAGAGATAGATGCAATGAAAACTATGGGGTTTGAGCCGTCAATATTTTTGGTACAGCCTCGAGTTGTTGCACTTATGATAACTTTACCATTAATAGTTTTTTTAGCAGATTTAATTGGTATCTTTGGAGGAATGGTTGTGGCATCTATGCAACTTGATATAACATATAACGAGTTTATTCAAAGAATCTATACAGAGGTTGAGATTAGACATTTTTTAGTAGGTATTATAAAAGCTCCAATATTTGGATTTATAATTGCAGTTATAGGTTGTTATAGAGGGTTTCAAGTTACTGGAAGTACAGAAAGTATTGGAAAGTTTACAACTAAAAGTGTAGTTAATGCTATTTTTTGGGTTATAGTTCTAAATGCACTATTTTCAATTATATTTACACAGGTTGGGGTTTAGCAATGGCAATAATTAAAGTTGATTCAATCTCAACACAATTTGGTGGAAGTGTAATTCATAATAATATATCTTTTAATATAAATCAAGGTGATATATATGGTATCTTAGGTGGAAGTGGTTCTGGAAAGTCTACTATTTTAAGAGAGATGGTTATGCTTGAAAAGATTCAAAGTGGAGATATTACAGTATTAGGGGAGAATATAAAAAAATTATCTTTTTCTAAATCTTATACATTTAAACAAAACTGGGGTGTACTATTTCAATTTGGTGCTTTATTCTCTTCATTAACAGTGATAGAAAATATCTCAGTGATGCTAAAAGAGTATACATCTTTATCAGATTCTTTAATTGCAGAGATAGCATATACAAAACTTAAAATGGTAGGTCTACCAACAAAAGCAGCTACTTTATATCCATCTCAATTAAGTGGTGGGATGAAGAAAAGGGTTGGATTAGCAAGAGCTTTAGCTATGAATCCAGAACTTTTATTTTTAGATGAACCAACATCAGGTCTTGACCCAGCTTCAGCTGAATCATTTGATAGGTTGATAATAGAGTTAAGAGATATGTTGAATTTAACAGTAGTGATAGTTACACATGATTTAGCTACAATTAAAAATGCACTTAATAGATTTGTTGTATTTCATGATAAAAAAGTTTTATTTGAGGGTTCATATAATGAAGCGATCAAATCAGAGCACTATGCGATGCAGAAGTTTTTAAAGATTTAAGGGAGTTTATATATGGATAGCAAAGTAAATTATACATTAGTTGGTGCATTCTTATTTATATTTATTTTATCAATTATAGGTTTTTCATTTTGGCTTGGAAAATATGGTATGGATTCAAAAAAAGTTGATCTTTATAGGGTCTATTTAGAGGAATCTATATCTGGGTTAAATATTGAATCATCAATTAAGTATAAAGGGTTGAATATAGGTATGGTTAAAGATATTAAAATCAACTCTAATAATTCGGAACAAATAGAGATATTGTTAGAGGTAGATTATGGGACACCTATAAAAAAAGATACAATTGCTATATTAGAAACACAGGGGATTACTGGATTAAAATATATTGATTTAGTCGGTGGTTCACATAAAAGTGAGCTATTGAAAAACAAAAAAGATGAGATCCCAACTATAGAATCAAGACAATCATTTTTAGGCAATCTTGGTAGTTCAGCTGTAGATATGACAAAAAAAGTAGATATTTTACTAAATAAATTAAATCTACTAATTAATAGAGACAATATAGATAAGGTATCAAATATTCTTAATAATAGTGATGTAGCAATAAAAACTTTAAATAGTAGTATTTTAACTATTGAAAAACAAGTTAATACACTATTAAGTGATAAAAATATAGAAAAATTAAATGAATCGTTGATAAATTTTGATAAATTTACTAAGCAACTTAATATAACATTGGAAAAAACAGATAAAGTAATAGATAATGACTTAAAAGAGACACTGATTAAAGTTAGTGATGCATCTGATTCTACAAATCTTGCTTTTATACAATTTACAAAACTTATCTCTGATGGTAAACTTGATTTAGAAGAGATTACAAGTGATAGTTTAAAAAAGTTTGATATTTTAATACTTGAGATGGAAAGAACAATGCAAAATGGGCAAAAAACTATTGATAATTTAAATGATAGTCCAAGTGATATTCTTTTTAAGAGTAGAGATATTGATTTTGGTCCAGGGGAAGATAATGAATAATTTAATAAGAAAAGTTACCATTGGTGTGTTTATACTATTTTTTGCAGGGTGTACAAATGGAAATTTACCACCATTGAAAACATTTAAATTAGAATCTTCAAAAGATTGCTGTAAGATAAAAGAAAATAGACAAAAATTAACTATAAAAATTCTTGAGCCAGTGACAAATAAACATCTAAATACAACAGCAATATACTATAGTAGAGATAAATATCTTTTACAAACATATAAACTAAGTAAATGGAGTGATTATCCAGTAAAGATGATTTTAGAAGTTTTAAACTCAAAGCTTGATGAGTTAAACTTATATGATAATATTATAACTTCACATATATATTCAAACTCTGATTATACAGTTCAAAGTGAACTCATCAGTTTTCAACAAAATATTGAGAATTCAAAAAGCTATGTAAATTTAAAAATAAAATTTTATCTAATAAAAAATGATAAAGAGAAAAGAGTTATCTCTAAAACTTTTAATTATAAAGTTTTAACAAATAGTATTGATTCTTATGGAGCTATTGAAGCATTTAATAAATCTATAGATCTACTTGTAAATGAGCTCTCTTTTTGGTTATCTAATAATACAAAGGTGTAATGGTGGAAAGATTAAATAAAGATCTAATGGAAAGACTAATTAAATTAAATTTAAAAATAACACAAGAGATTGATTCTACAAAAAAAATCTCAGTTATTACAACTGCAATCAAAAAGATAATAAAAGCTCAAAAGTGCTATATATTTGTTCATGATAAAAACAGTAAAAGCTTTTGGAGTGTTTATTCAGATGGTGTAAGTTATATAGAGATTCCAGATAGTAAAGGTATCCTTTCTCAATCTTACAATACACGAAAAACTATTATTAATAACAGTATAGATTTAGATAGAAATCTGCTTGAAAGTATTGATTTAGAATATAAAATAAAATCAATAATATCTATGCCCGTATTTGGATTTGATGATGAGTGTATAGGTGTAGTTCAGCTTTTAAATAAAGATGGCGATGGTGGATTTAATGAAGTTGATAAAAAAGTTCTCCTTTTTTTAGTAAAACATTTTACAACTTTTATTCAGTTAATTGTTCAAGAAAATTAGGATAGTTTAACTTTTAGTACAAACTATCCATATCAATAGAGGCTATTGTACTTTTTATACTATGCAGTACCCCTAAAAGTTTAGCTGTATCTTTTGATCTTAATAGAAGTTCATATCTATACTTATTTGCAATTTTAAATATACCACTCTCCCCAAATCCTATAACCTCTACATCTTTGTTATTTATAAAGTTATGAACATATAGATCCAACTCTTTTTTAGCTATAGAGGCGTTTTTATGACTGAAAACTACCCTTGCTAATCTTACATAAGGGGGATATATATCTTTTCTTTGTTCCAATTCATCTTCTAAAAAATCTTCATATGTTGATATAGATAGATAATTGTTAAAAAAATCTTCATTTTTAGTTTGTATTAAAACCTCTCCAAAACCTTTTCTACCACTTCTTCCTGCTATTTGTATCAATAGTGAAAGTGCTTTTTCTCTAACTTTATAGCTTGTCATATTTAAAACAGAATCTATACCTAAAATTACAGCTAAAGTTACATTGTGATAGTCGTGTCCTTTTGATAACATCTGAGTACCTACAAGTATATCTATTTTGTTCTCATTAAATTGTTTAAGTACTTTTTTTAGTTGAGTATCTGTTTTGATTTTATCCCTGTCAAATGTTTCTATTATTTTGTCTTTAAATCTCTCTTGAAGTAAAGAGGTAACTTCAGCAGTACCTAGTCTAAAGTTTTCTATCTTGCCTATATTGCAAGATGGGCATATTTTTGGTATAGCTTGAGTATAGTTACAGTAGTGACACTGTAAAGCATAATTCTTTTTATGTAAACTCATACTTACAGAACAAAAAGGACACTCAACAGACTTTCCACACTCTTTACATATTTGATATTTGAAGTTTGCTCGTGTTGGTAGGAAAACTATAACTTGCTCTTTTTTAGCAATTGTATCTTTGATTTTTTCTATTATTGTATCATTTAACTCAAGGTTTGACCTATCATAAGATACTTTTTTTTCTGATTGATGAAATGTTTGGGTTATCCTTACATAAGGTATCTTATAAAAACTACTTAAACTTGGTGTTGCACTTCCAAGTATCACTTGTATATTATATTTTTTACCAATATAAATAGATAAATCTTTTACATTTAGTCTAGGTTTTTGATCAGCCTTGTAAGAGTCATCGTGCTCCTCATCTACTATAATAATACCCAAATCTTTATATGGTAAAAACAATGATGACCTAGCCCCAGCAATAACTTTAACCTTACCACTAAGTAAATTTTCAATTATTTTTTCTTTTTTCTTTTTTTGTATTTTAGAGTGCCATATAGCAATAGAGTCTTTAAATACAAGTGTAAGTCTCTGTTCCATTTGTGGGGTTAGTGATATCTCTGGTATAAGAAGTAGGGCCTGTTTATCTTTTGCTATTATATTTTCAATAGCTTTTATATAAATCTCTGTTTTTCCACTTCCTGTATTTGCAAAGAGTAAGCTTGTATTATTTTGTTGAGTAAAATCATAAGCTTTTTGTTGTTCACTAGATAACACTATATCGCTTTTTATAGGTTCTTCAAAAGGTGCTTTTTCTACTTTATAAAAAGGGGTATAGACACCTAAAGCTTCACCTAAACTACATATGTAATATTTTGCTATAAAGGATGAGGTTTCTAACATTTTATTATCATAATAGTTATTAGTTATATTTACTATATCTACACATCTAAAAGTGGGTTTTTCAACTTTTTTTACAACAACACCAAGCTGTAGTTTTGTCCGTCTTTGTAATGATACTTCAACTAAAGTTCCAATCTTAATATTATCAATAGATTGATATGTTAGTGGATCTAAAGGTGATTTTAAAAGAGCTATCTCATAGTAGTACAATTTATAGTTTACCTTGTTCTCTTAACTTATCTTTCTTACTTTTTCTTTTACCTTTAACTGCTGCAACACCTTTTTGTTTTTCGATAGCTTTTCCAGTAAGTTCAAACCCCTCAATCTGCTCTTTGGAGATATCTAGTTTACATCTTTTTTCTATTAATGAAAAGTGCTCTTTATCTTCATGCCCTATAAATGTGATAGAGATACCTTTTTTACCTGCTCGACCAGTCCTACCAATACGGTGAATATAGTCATCAGCACTTCGTGGTAAATCAAAGTTTACAACACAAGAGATATCGTCGATATGTAAACCACGACTTGCAATATCTGTAGCAAAAAGTATTTTTATCTTTTTATTTTTAAACTCTTCAATTGTATATTCTCTATCATCTTGAGTTAAATCCCCATGAAAAGATTCAGCTAAAAACCCATATTTTCTAAACTTTGCAGCTATGTTATCTGTAGCTCTTTTGTTTGCCATAAATACTAAAACTTGATTGAATCTATTTTTTCTTATCAATTCTCTTAAAAGTGCACTTCGATTCTCTTTGTTTACCTCTATGACTCTTTGAGTGATATTTTGAACTGTTGGCTCTTCATTTTTAATAGTTACTTTTATAGGTGTTTGTGTAATTCTTGAAGCTATCGATATCATCTTTGGGGGATATGTAGCTGAAAAAAGAAGATTTTGTCTTTTTGTAGGGAGTATTTGAAGTAGCGAGTCAAGTTCTTGGGCAAATCCAAGGTCAAGCATCTTGTCTGCTTCATCAAGTATAAAATACTCTAAAGATGACAAATTTATCTGTTTTTTATCAATTATATCAAGTAATCTACCAGTAGTAGCAACTACTATATCACAACCTTTTTGTATAGAGAGTAGTTGTTCCTCAATAGATTGACCACCAATAACTGTCACTATTTTTGGTTTATTTGGTAAAAACTCACTAAGTGTTAAAAATGTTTGTGCTACTTGATTTGTTAATTCTCGTGTTGGAGTTAAGATAAGTGCTTTTATCTTTCTCTTTTTAGTGGGTGTAGTGTTACTCCAAAGCTGTAGTATAGGCAGTACAAAACCAGCAGTTTTACCACTTCCTGTTTGAGCTTTTGCCATGATATCGTTTTGTTCAAGTATAAGAGGTATCACCTCGTTTTGAATAGGTGTTGGTTCTTTATAATTATTTTTTATAAGTGCTTGTTCTATTTGTGCTGATAGTTTAAATTTAGAAAATGACAACTATTTACCTCTTTATATTATTATTTTATATATAACTATATCAAAATCCAATACAAAACCTGCTAAAATACCACAATGAAACAAACAACAAAACAATTTATACAATACGGTTCAATAATGATGGGATTAAGTGTAGCACTTGGGGCATTTGGTGCACACGCTTTAAAAACAATTTTAGATGAAAATATGATAAAAGTTTATAACACAGCAGTAGAATATCAGTTTTATCATTCACTTGGGTTATTTGCAGTTGCATTTGTATCAACACTTACCGATAATACAAAAGTAAAATTATCTGGAATCATTATGCTTATAAGTATGTTTATCTTTAGTGGTAGCTTATATATTATGACAATTACAGGTATAAAATGGCTAGGAGCCATTACACCTATTGGAGGCACTGGATTTATTATCGCTTGGGTATTGTTAGCTATAAGTGTTAGAGATACAAAAAGCTAGTATGGAAAACCTACAAAATGAAATAATAGGTTTTATGATAATAACTATAGCGATACTTTTACTAGCATTATTAACAGTAAAATTAGAAAAAAAGTATAAAGATACAGATGAATAGTTTTAAAGAAAAACTTTTAGCCTTACCAGATGGTACATTTTTTGTTCACTATAAATCTTCAAGATATATCACTACAAAACAAACTATAGTAGATGGTAAAATCATAAAACTATATGCAAAAGAGTTAAAAGGGAATGATATAGTAAGTGGTAACTATTTTTTAACTATAAAAGATGGACTACTTAAACCTTGTGAAATGAGCGATGAAAAGGTTATCAGTTTTGTGAATAATTTAGTGGTTTGTAAATAGATTTAACTATTTAGTAAAAGAATTGCATCTTTGTATATTGGTTCATCAATAAAACCATATTGCTCATCACTAAAACCAGTGCATCCTAAATCTCTTTGTTCTTCAAACACTTTTTTTATATATTTTGCTTTTTCTATCTCTTGTTTATTTGTATTGAAAATAGTATTTACAATATCTACTTGGGTAGGGGAGATACAACTTTTTGAGCTATACCCCATATCTTTTGTTTTTTTACACCATTGTTCAAATAGCTTTGTATTTTTATAATCTTGAAATGTAAATGATACAGGATTAAAACCCGCTATTTTGCTTTTGATTAGAAATCTACTTAATATATAATCAACTGTAGGATTTTCTAAACTAAGCAAAGATTGTGGTAAACTTAATGATTCAAAAAGGTCTAAAATCCCCAGATAAACTGTTGTTACCCTTTTGTTTATTTTTAAACTACTTAGGTTTTCAAAACTCTCTTTGGTTTCTATTGATAGATGAACTTCAATATTATTGTCTATTAAATCAAGTCCCTTTTGAACATCAGCTATTGTTTTTATTTTTGGTACTCTAATCGCATCTGGTTTTAGTCTATTGATAACTTCAATATCTTTTTCTCCACCTTCATTCAAAGGGTTTATACGAACTACAATCTTTTTATTTTTATACTTTAAACCATCTTTTGCAAACATTTTATCTAATAAATTCAATGCTTTGCTTTTATCAAAAACTCCATCTTCAAGGTTGATCATAGCAACATCACATTTTAAATCTTGTAGTTTCTCAAGATGTTTAATTTTATCGCCCGCTACCATTAGATATGATCTATACATAAATCTCCTTGATTATTTAGATGAAACTATTTTATTTAAAATATATAAAGATGAGTTTAATAATCCCTTATAATATATAGTAATAGTGATAAAAGTGCTAATAAATATTTTCAAATAATAAAAATGTTGGTATGTATATATTAAATTTTAAAACAATTTAATATTAAACTCTATTAAACACGATTTTGACATAAGTAAATGATAACTTTCTATGTAACTATTAAGAAAGAGGATATTTTATATGAAAACATTTAAC
>JAYEOQ010000087.1:0-16423 GCA_034723215.1 Campylobacterota bacterium
TATGCAAAAGAGGTTGAAGACTATGAGCTAAAATCTGCTTTGAAAGTAGCAAAAGAGTATAAAGATAAAATATTTGAGTTTAAAGATATATCAGATAAGTTTTATAATGCTTGGAAAAATAGGGTAAATAATGGTTTTCTTAAAAGGAGAAATGAAATACTATTTCTTACAACAGCACATACTGCAAAAGGTTTAGAGTGGGATAGGGTAACTATTGCTGATGATTTTACCGATTTTGCTGATTTGATTGTTGATTTTAGTTGCGATAGTTTAAAAGAGTTTCAAGATGAACAAAACTATCTACCAAATCAAGAGCTACTAGATGAGTTTAATCTTTTTTATGTAGCAATCACAAGGGCAAAAAAAGAGCTAGTAAAAGATAGCGAAAACTTTCATTATCTTATGGCTAAAAATATGGATAAACTTATTGATAATAGAATCAAAGAGACAAAACAAGATATAGAAAATAGTAAATCAAACACTTCAAATAAAAATAAAAAAGCTTCAAAAATGGAGTTTGAAGATAAACAGATTTTAAGACAACAAAGAAATCAAGAAGATGGAAAAGCAAAAAACAGTGGACTAAAATGGAGTTTAGAAGATAAAATAAAAGCTAAAAGTATGTTCAATAAAAATAGTACTATAACTCAAATTGCAAATAAACTTGAAAGAACCGAAGGTGCTATTTTAGGTGAATTAATTAAAAGTGAAGTGATAACTAAGTCAGAACAGATAAAGTTGACACAGATTTTAAGTAGTAATTCTAACAATGCTGTTAAAAGTATATTAACAGTATAATTCATCTATGATTACACAGCGAATATACTTACAAAACCACAAACCGATAAACTTTACTTTTAACCAAAATAGATATGATTTTATAGTTGATGAGATAGCTGCTTTTAAATTTAGTGGTGGTGGTAATTTTATGATTTTAAGAATTAAAAAAGTATTTACTTCTACTTGGGAGCTAATATCTATAATCTCTAAAACACTTGGTATAGATGAACATCTAATTGGTTATGCTGGTTTAAAAGATAAAAATGCAACCACAACCCAATATATAAGTATCCCTTTAAATAAAAGTAGGGACTATAAGCTTTTAGAGAGTAAAAATATTAAAGTATTAGAAACTTATAGACATCACTCAAAACTTAAAATTGGTGATTTAGAAGGTAATAGATTTAAAATCACTTTAAAAGATGTTGATGTAAATGATTTACCAGTTATATATCAAACTATTTCTCAAATACAAAAACATGGTATGCCAAACTATTTTGGTTATCAAAGATTTGGAAAAGAGAACAATTTTCAAAAAGCTAAAGATATTGTTTATGGAGATGAGATATTAAGAGATAAAAAACTTGATACATTTTTAAGAACAGCATACCAAAGTTATTTTTTTAATGCTTGGCTTGTATCAAGAGTAGAGCTTTCAAAAGAGCAGGGGCTTAAAAAACTTTTAGTACTTGATGGAGATATTTTTCAAGATAAGGAAAAGAAAATTATCACTGGTCTTATGCCAGGGAGGAAAGTAAATCGTTCAAAAAGTAAAGCTAGTGAGATAGAGTCTAATTTTGATGATCCATTTATTCATGATAAAGGTTTCAGAAGAGCTGCATGGATAAAGCCACAAAATATAAAAAACAAATTTATACCAAAAGATGATTCTAAAAAGAACTGGCTAGAGATTGAGTTTACACTGCCTAAAAGTAGTTATGCTACAGTTTTTATAGAAAATATCGCCAATAAAAATTATAGCCATTAGGTTCTAATATTATATAAATTATTAAGATATATTTTTAAACCTAAATGTTGTTTTCACCCCTTTTTTAAAGTTTTCTATATAAACTTCACCTTGCATATGTTTTTCAATAATCTCCTTGACCATATATAGCCCAATTCCTGTCCCTTGCGATTTAAATTTTGTTGTAAAATATGGTTCAAAAATTTTATTTAAAATTTTCACAGGTATCCCTCCACCATTATCATAAAATACAACATCCACGAAATTTTGATTTTTTACGATATCTATCTTTATTGTACCATTTGATATTTTATTTTCTACAATAGCATCTTTAGAGTTGTTTAATATTACTAGTACTGCTTGTGTAAATTCATTTTTATAACCATTTATATTAAATTCTTTATTGGATAATATTGTTACTTTTATATTGTGAATATTATATGATTCTCCTAACAAGCTTAGTGTATTTACAATTGATTCTTTTATATTAAAATTTTCTTTCTTTTTTGTTGGTAGAAAAAAGTTTCTAAAGTCATCAATAGTTGAACTCATAGTTTGAATTGTATGATTTATTTTATCAATATATTTTTTCATATATTGATCATTTAATAAGTTGTTTTCATATTTTAATTCTAATCCTACAAGTAATGAACCTATTAGATTTAGCGGTTGTCTCCATTGATGAGCAATATTTCCAATCATCTCACCCATTGATGCCATTTTTGATTGTTGTATAAGCATATTGTCTCTTTTTCTTATATCTTTAATTTGTGTTTGTACTTTTTTTTCTAATGATTTATAATAGTTATCTTCCATTAAAGCTGAGATAAATGAATTTGATATTATCTCTAAAATATCTTTCTCTAAATCACTCCATTTTCGTTCACTACTACAGTCATCAAAGCCAATAAAACCCCACCATCTATTTTCAAAAAATATAGGCATTATTAATAGAGATTTTATATTTTGATTTTCTAAAATCTCTCTTTCTGTCTCTGGAAAATCTTTTACTAACCCCTCTATTAAATTTTTTGATGATAGCTCTTTTCCCCATCTTGGCATCATATCTTTATAGGAAACATTTTGTAAGTTAGGATTGTTTAACTCAGAAGATATATTATTTTTAGTGTATTCAAATTTTTGTGAACAAAGTAACTTATCACCCTCTAAATGATTTTTAAATATATATACTCTATCTACATTTAAAATATTGATTAGCTCTTTTAAAATATACTCAACACTACTATTAAACTCACTATTAGATATAAGCTCCTGTTGTATATCAACAATAGTTTGAAGTATATCTTTATGATAATTTAATTTTTTAGATGATTCATTTAATGATATTTTATATTTTTTAAACTCTATCTTAATATTTTTTGCAAACATCCACATAAAATAGATTAAAATAATTGTTAGTACAATACTGCTACATATTATTATTAATATTTTTTGTGATAGTTTTGATTGAAACTCTTCCCCTTTTTTTAATAATACTATATCTATATCACTAATATAAGCTCCAGCTCCGATTTGCCATTGCCAGTCATCTATAGCAGCTATATATGATACTTTTCTTGCAGGTAGTCCTGTTGAAGGCATAACGGTACCAATATATTCAATAAAGCCTCCACCATCTTTTGCTTTATTAATAATATCTTTAACCAAAAAGTTTTTATTTTTATCTTGTAGTTTTAGTCTATATTTTCCTATATTTTTCTCTTTTATATGTGATAAACATAAGCCATCATATTGATGGATAAAAATATATCCATTTTTCTCAAATCTTACCCCTTTTATCTCATCAACCAATGCTTGTTTAATCTCTTTTTCAAAATCAACAACATACTCACCTGTACTAATAAACCAATCAAGTGGCTCAAAATACTTTGTAAAACCAATTTTTTTATATGTTTTATTATCACCTTGGGGCTTAGTCCAATACCAAGTAAGATAACCCTCTTTTTTATTTTTAGCTATTTTAGAGTGTTCTCTTATTAGATAGGTACCTTTTGTATCTTTTAAATTCCAAAGATTTTCACCTTCGAGATTCGTAATAATAGGGTGTAAAATTATTTTTCCATCTGTTTGAGATATGAAAAAATATCCTCTTTGATTATTAAATCTAATTGGTCGTATAGCATCTTTAATCATTTTTGTTATTTCATCTTTACTTTTATCTATATTTTCATTATAGATATTTTGTATTATTTGATAAACAGAATATGTTCTATTTTTTAAATCATCTTTTAATTTTTGCTCTAATATCTTTTTTTGGTAATTTATTTTTTTTACTACTCTTAACACCTCTTGTTTTACTATTCTTTTTTGTTCATTAGTAAAATTTTCTTTTAAATTATTTAAATTCTTTTTATTTTCTATTATATTGCTATTTATAAGAATAGATGTAGTTACTACTGAAAATATAACAACTAAAATAATAGGTACTATCTTAATTAGTTTTAATAACTCTTTTTCATTAAAGTTAGTTTTCATAATAACCTTTCATTTTAAATATATTAACTTTTACTTTAATACAATTTTAAAGCAAGAACCATCATCTTTATTAAAAACTTCTATTGACCCTTTATGTATTTTTTCTATAATAGTTTTAGATAAGTAGAGTCCTATCCCTGTACCTTGATCTGCAAATTTAGTTGTAAAGTAAGGGTTAAATACTTTTTTAATTATATCTTTTGGTATCCCTCCACCATTATCACAGATACTTATTTCGATTTTATTTTTAATATTTATTAGCTCAATAACTATTTTACCATCAAAATTTTCATTATTTTTCATCTGAATCTCTATAGCATCTTTTGAATTAGCAAAAAGATTTAAAATAACTTGTCTAAATTCACTGAAGTATCCATTTATAATGTATGATTTATCTTTATCATATATAAAATCCATTGATATCCCATGAGCTTGAAATTGAGTTTCTACTAACTCTATTGTTGAGTTAATTACCTCTATTAAGTCGATATCCTCTTTCTCTTTAGAAGATATAAAAAAGTTTCTAAAGTTATCAATAGTTTTAGATAAAAATTGTAAAGTTTTATTTACTTTGTTGTTTATCCTTTTGATCTCATCATAATTCAACAAATCAAGCTCAGCTTTTGTCTCAAGGTTTATCATAGATGTCGCTATTATATTTAGAGGTTGACGCCATTGGTGTGCAATTGCACCTATCATCTCACCCATTACAGAAGTTTTACTTTGATGAATAAGCATCTCCTCTTGCATCTTATTTATATCCTCTACTTGATGTACTTTCTTTTTGAGTTTACTATTTGCAGTTTGTAAAAGTCTGTTTTGTTCTACAATTGTCATATATAAACCAACACGGTTTATTAGAATATTTTTTTCAATAGGTTTTGATATATAGTCTACACTCCCTATCTCAAAACCCTCTTTTTCAAAATCTAAGTAACAAGCAGATGTTACAAATATTATTGGTATATTTTTAGTTTTTGAGCTATGTTGTAGAAGTTTTGCTACTTTTGCACCACTAATCTCCGGCATATTCAAATCAAGTAGAATCAAATCTATATGTTGATCTTGACAAATGTTAATTACATCCTTCCCATTTGTTGTTGTTTTAATCTTAAGATTTGCAAAAACACTATTAAGCGACATCCTTACTATATCTAAATACTCTTGGTCATCATCTACAATTAAAATATTCATTACAAAACTCCCTAACTTTAAGAAAGTTTATAATAATAATGTGTTAATTTTGTGTTAAAATTCCCATTTTATTGAATATTAAATAGTAGCTTTTGGTTCACCTAAGAAATATCCTTGTTTACCATCTATATTCAACTCTTCTGCTTTTTTTAAGATATCCTCATCGCAAATAAACTCTCCAATTGTTCGTATCCCTAACTCTTTTGAGAAATTTACAATAGTTTTTGCAATAGTATATGATTTATCATCTACTGCAATATTTTTTATAATTGAACCATCTATTTTAATATAATCAGGTTCAAGTTCAAGTAGATATGAGAAGTTAGAATAACCACTTCCAAAGTCATCAATCGCAATTCTGACACCCAAGCTTTTCATATCATTAATAAAACCTTTTACTAAATTAAAGTTATTTATTGATTCACTTTCAAGTATCTCTAAAATTAGGCTATTATGTAGTTTATATTCATCTAGCATATTTTTAATATAATCTATTAGATGAATATTTGATATATCTTCAAAAGATAAATTTATAGAAAATGAGTTTGATTTATCACTAAAAAATATAAATGACTTCTCTATCATCACTTTTGTAAGTTGCGTGTAGTATGGTGTATTTTTTATCTCTTCTATAAATATATAGGGAGATATTACTTGATTGTTTCTATCTATTATTCTTACTAAACATTCATAAACAACCTCTTCTTTTTTTACAATTGGCTGGAAAAAAGGTACTAGCATATCATCCTCTAAAGCTTTTTTTACAAGTTTTATAGCATTAAATCTTTTTTGATGATTCAATTTTGCCTCTAACTCTTTAGTATAAATAACATATGGTTGGTTTGTATTTTTTGCATAGTGAAGTGCCGTATCTGCACACTCTAAAAGATAATTGTTATCAATATCTTTTGCAATAGAGATAGTAGCAGATAGATTAATCTCAATCTTCTCCTCATCAAGGGTTAAAAAAATATTTGAACCACTAAGTGTATCAGTTATTGTATCAATAAATTCATAACAAGTTGATCTTTTATGATTATTATATGATAAAAATACAAATTGATCTGCTGAAACTCTATACAACGAACAACCATCCATTAAAATTTCTGATAATTTATCTGAAATGATCTTTAATATATCATCGCCAGCATTACTACCATATACCTCATTTAAAGCTGAAAATTTATTTATATCTATTAGCATCAATTTATTTGCATCAAAATTTTTTATATCTCTAAGTAGTGCATACCTATTTTTTAAACCTGTCAATTCATCTATATAATATCTCTTTTTTAGTTGAGCTGTTTTTTCTTGAACTTTAAGCTCTAAATTATATTTGTATTGGTTATTTTGTTTTTTTAGGGCTATTTTATGTGTTGCTTTTTGAAGTGTGTTTATCAACTGTTGATACTCTAATGGTTTTAATAAATAACCATCAACACCGTGTTTTATCATCTCCATAAAATATTCAGGATTATTATAGGCAGATATAATTAATATAGATATATCTTCATCAAGCTTTCTTATATCGCGTATCATATCCAAACCATTTTTTACAGGCATAGCAATATCAGTGATAATTATATCTATATCATCATTTTTTAGTTTTGTTTCTAACCCTATTTGACCGTTTGGTGCTGTAAGTACAGTTTTAAATATATTTTCTAAAATATCAGTGATTGCATCAGATACCTCTTGTTCATCCTCTACAAATAAAACTGTCATCTCTTTAGATTGCTCTTTTAGTTTATTGAATTTTTCATTTTTTTTCATAATTTAATCCTAACCATCTACTTCAAATATAAATTTTGCACCATCTTTTATATTTTCTACATATAATTTTCCACCATGTTTATTAGCTATTTGTTGAGACATATATAGCCCTATACCAGTCCCTTTTATAGCCTCTTTAGTAGTTATATTTGCATTGAAAATATCATCTATAATATCCAATGGAACTCCCCCTGCATTATCATATATCTCTAGCCTAATTGATTTATCATCTTTAGATAAATTTATAGTTATAGTTTTATTTGTTATATTATTTTGGTTAAAAGCATCTTTTGCATTATTTATAATATTTAAAATAAGATGTTTAAAATCATTTTCATTTCCAAATAAAGATACTTCATCCTGAATATCTTTAATAAATTCTATATTGTTTTTTATAAACTCATCTTTTGTAAGTAGTAAAGTTGAATCTATAATTTCATGAATATAAAACTCTTTATTATTTTTATTAGGTCTAAAAAAAGTTCTAAATTCATCTAAAGTGTTTACTATATGATTTAGTTGTAATCTAAACTTTTGTATAAATATATCTATATACTCTTTATCAATATTATTATTTTCAAAATCATATTGCAACATATCTACACGCATAGCAATTATATTTAAAGGTTGTTTCCATTGGTGTGCCACTGAATCCATCATCTCGCCCATAGCTGCTAATTTACTCTGCTGTATAAATATTTTTTCTTGATATTCTCTCTTTTGAATCTCTTCAATAACTTTTTGTTCTAAATTTTGTTTATAATCTTCATTCTCTTTTCTTAGGTTTATTTTTTCTGCAACTTTTTGAATTGATATAAAGAGTTGATCAGACTCTAAAGGTTTTAAAATATATCCATCAATACCTAACTTAATAGTATCTAAAAAATAACTTGTATCATTGTGTGCTGATATGACAAGAATTGATATCTCATTATTGATTTTTCGTATATTTTGTATCAACTCTATACCATTTACCTTTGGCATATTAATATCTGTGATTACCAAATCTATATTTTCTTTTGTTTTATTATATTGAGTAAATTTATTTAAACCATCCTCTCCATCGTATGCAACAATAACACTCTTAAAAAAGGTTTTTAATATATCTGATATCTCATCCCTAATTTGAACTTCATCCTCAACATATAATATATTTAAATCTTTTGTAGTTTTTAGAAGCTCTTTTAAATTATTTTTCATCATCTATTCTTTATCTATTTTTAAATTTATATCTATTGGCAAAGTTATTGTAAATAATGCACCTGCAAATTGTTTACCATTGTGTTTGTATTTTACATTTTTAATATCTATTAATCCATCCATATGTTCATGGATAATTTGGTAACTCATATATAAACCTATACCTGTACCTTTGGATTTAAATTTTGTTGTAAAATAAGGCTCAAATATTTTATCCATTATATTTTCAGGTATTCCACCACCATTGTCTTTGATCTCGATAATTATATATTTTTCTGTGCGTTTAAGTATAATTTGAATATAACCATCCTTAATAATGTTTTTATCTTGTTGTGAAACTATTGCATCTTTTGCATTGTTTAAAATATTTATCAACACCTGCTTAAGTTCATTTTTTAAGCCATAATATACAATATTATCACCCTTAATCTCCAGATGGATATTTTTATTTGTATATTGAATATTTATTAAACTATATACCTCGTTTATAGTTTCAAAAATATCAAAATCACTTTTCTCTTTACTATCGTTAAAAAAATCTCTAAAATCATCTATAGTTTTTGACATAAATTGAAGTTGTTTATTTATATCATCACTTACAGCTAAATAATTTTTGGCAGTTATACTTTCTCCAAAATCTAGCATAGTTTCTACTTTCATATTTATAGCACCTATGATATTTAAAGGTTGTCTCCATTGATGTGCAATATTTCCCACCATCTCACCCACAGCTGCTAGCTTTGATTGTTGTAATAGTGTATTGTCTTTTTCTCTTAACTCTTTAATATTTTGAGATACTAAATGTGCCAGATTATCAGTAAGCTCTTTTTCTCTTGTAAAATCTGTATGGGTTCCTATAAAACGGGTAGCTTTTCCATCTTTATCAAACTGTGCTTTACCTCGATCCAAGATCCATATCCAAGAACCATCTTTGTGTTTAAGTCTGTGGGTATTTTCATACATCTCTGTTTCCCCATCAAGATGACTTTGGATATCCCTATTAGCCTGCTCTAAATCATCAGGGTGTACAAGACTTTCCCATGTATCAATACTATTTTCAATCTCATCATCTCTGTAACCTATCATACTTTTAAAACGGGGTGAGAAATATATAGTGTTATTTATAAGGTCCCAATCCCACAACCCATCATTACTTCCACTAAATGCCAACTCTAAACGATTTTTGTATTTTTCTATATCTTTATTTTTTAATTCTAATCTCTTTTTTAATTTTTTCTCTTTTATTAAAAAATAGATCATTGTAATAAGGATTAAAACAGATGTAACAACCACTTGCCATACAAGTGTATAGTCAGGTTTATTTTCAACTGTTGTTACTATCCATCTGTTATATATATCAGTTTTTTCTGTTTGTGTTGTTTGTTTCATAGTTTTATTTAATATCTCTAACAGCATAGGTTCTGAATTTTCAACACCAATACCAAACTCAAACTTCTTAAAGCTGTTTAGAATTTTAAGTCTATTTGAAAATTGTTTTTGAATATAGTAAGAGGAGGATAATGATGTACCGATATATCCAAATGCATCACCCTTGGCTACAAGAGCTAATGCAGTGTTGATATCATCTACAACTTTAAGTTTTAAATTGGGATACTCAGTTTTAATTAATGTTGTTAAATTATTAAAACCTTTTAAAACAATCACAGTTTGGTTTTTTATATTACGAATATTACTTATATATGGTTGTTCTATTTTAGTGGTCAGCGAAATAGTATCGCTAAAGTAAGTTTCAGTAGATTTATAAGGGATTATAGCTTTTGTTTCTATCTCTATAAGCGGTTTTATATCACATCTTCTAGCTTTTAAATATTCTAAACTTTTAGTTTGATTTTCTGTATTTATAATCTTTAAAGAGATATTTAATTTTTTTGCATATAGGTTTAAAAAATCTGCACTTAAACCTATGAACTTACCATTTTCAAATGATTCATAAGGGAGCCAACCTTTTTTTACACAAACTGTTAACTCATTTTTAGTTTTTAAATACTCTTTTTGTTTATCTGTAAGATTTAATACACTATCTTTAATATCAGTTTTTACACCAAACCATTTCTCTTTTAATTCTCTAAACTCTTTATAACTTACAGCATCTTGTCCTTTTTGTAAAATATCTCTAAGAATTTTATCATCTTTTGATACCCCAAGTCTTATATTACTTATACTCTTTTTATCTTCAATATAATTCGTAACAACTATATTTGATATATTGTTATGTGAGATAATATAATCCATAACAACTTTTTTACCTATTGTTGCATCTACTTTTCCTAAAGATAAAAGTTTTAATGCTTCAAGTTGATTTTTTACAAATACCAGCTTAATATCTTGATGATCTCTCTCTAAAAATCTTTGGATAAAGAAACCTTTTGAAATTGCAACAGTTTTAAATTTTAAATCCTCTAAAGTGCGAAAATTATGATTTTTTTTATTTGTATATATCGCATTTTGAGTTGTATAAAATTGTTCTGTAAAACTAATAAGTTTGGCTCTTTGTTTATTTTTTGATATATTGATGATTACATCTAAATCAGGAGTGTGAACCATCTTCATATATTCACTCCAACTGTAACCACTGATATATTTAACTTTGATATTTAGTTTTTTTGCCAATAGGTTCATATAATCTATTGAAAAACCTTTAGCTATACCATTTTCATTGAAGTTAAAAGGGGGCCAGTTTTGTTCATTGTGAGCTTTTAAAACTGAATGTGATTTTAAATATGATTGCTCTTGTGCAGTTAAAGTTATAACACTAGTTGAATGAGCAACTAAAACAGTATTAAAAACTAACAAATATAAAAAGATATAAAAAACATTGTTTCTCATCCAAACTCCTTCTTATGATTGTATTATAAATTAATGTTAAAAGTGTGTTATCTATTAATTATATCTTTTAGTTGAACAAAACTATTTAGTATTGAAGCATTTATATAGTAAACATCAACAGCATCTTCAAGTATAAAAACATGCTCTTTCCACTCAACTAAATCTTGTATAATAGCTACTATGAATTTAGAAACTAAAGTAGTTTTTTTGATTGTATTAAAATCAATACCATTAAGCAGCTCAATAAGTCCATATAAAACTTTTGATAACTCTTCAAACTCTGTAAACATATATAAAAATCTATTATATTTTTCTAACATATATATTATATCAGGAAGCTCATCCTCTAAATTATTTTCAAATAATATATTTGCAACAACACTGTCAAGCTCATCTTCAAGGTCTTGTAGCTCCTCTGTATCAATCCCTATATCTTTGTACTCTTCTAAGAACTCTTTTGCACTAACTTTTTTATGGGAATCATTATAAGCATCCATAAGCTCTTTACTATGTTCTATATCGTCATCATCCTCATCAAAATCCATAAATTCATCATCCTCATCAAAGTCCATAAATGAATCATCCTCATCAAAGTCCATAAACTCATCACTTTGACTATCTTTTTGTGTAGTAGTTTTTTTATTAATAATATCAAGGTTTATTAAAGTTTCTTTTAATATTGCCTCTATTTCATAACAATCATAAGGTTTATAAATATATTTATCAATACCAAGTTTCAATGCTTCATATCTATATTTAGTATCATAAAGAGCAGTTTCAGCGATAATAAGAGGTTGGTTAATATCAAGAGATTTGATATTTTTAAGTAACTCTATACCATCAAACTGCTTTGATGATATATCTATAAAAGCGATTTGAGGTTGATACTTCTTTATAAGTTTTACAGCATCTAAAGCAGAGTCACTCTCTATAAAAATATGGTCAATGTTATACTCATCTAGACACTTTTTAGCATCTTGTTCTATAACTTTCATATTTAAAAGCCAACTATCAAGAAGTAATATTTTTAACATAGATTACTCCCCTAATTTTTATATAGGTATAGTTTATAATAAATAATATTTAAATATTATTAAGTTGCAATAAAAGTTAACTTGCAAGTTTTAAATTATCAAAAAATCTTTTATTAAACTCATCCTCTACAGTTATTTTTTTGTCTTTAGAAAGTACAAAAAGAAGTTGAAATATTGAAGGGTGTATGTCATTTGTTTCTACAATAATCTCCTCAATATCATCACTTGAAACCAATTCTAAAAGCTCTTTATAGTCATCATATTCTATTTTTTCATCTATTAAAAGTTTGTTTTCTACTAAATTCATCATAAATCCTTTTTATCTAATTCTTAATACTCTTTTTATTGCAGTTATAACTTTTGTACTTGTAAATGGTTTTGTAATCCATCCAGTTAGTCCAACCTCTTTACCCTTTGCTTTTATCTCTGGTGAATTTTCAGTTGTTAAAGCAAGTATTGGTTTTACTTTTGTTGTTGGTACTGCTTTTAAAAACTTTGTTAAATCCAAGCCGTTCATCTCTGGCATATTTATATCTGTAAGACATAAATCATAAACAAAACCTTTTTTTACATCCTCCACAAAATCTAGTGGATTTAAATAAGATACTCTCTCTATCTCGCCTGCATTCACTAAATCTTCCATTGCCATCTCTAAGCTTAGATGTACTGTTTGAGAATCATCTACTACTACTACTATTTTTGCCATTTTACATCCTTTCTATTTTATCTAATATATATGAGCTTAACTGCTCATAATCTACTGCACCTCTTGATTTTGGTGAACTTTTGCTTAATGGCACACCATCAACAAATGCTTGTGCTAGTTTTGTATCTTTTCTTATTACTGGTAAAACTCTATCTTTACCTATCTCTATTTCTAGTTTTTTTAGTATCTCTTTATGTTCTGGCATACTTTTGTTAAACATAGTAGGAACTACCCCTAAAAATTCAATATCAGATTTTACACTTATAGTATGTTTATAAAAGATTCTTAAAAACTGCAATACACCAATAAAACTAAGATATTCACACTGCATAGGTATTATTGCATAATCACTCACTTTTAAGGCATTTTTTAATAACACATCAGAAGTAGGTGGGGTATCAATGATACAAAAATCATAATCTTTTTTAGTTTTAATTTTTTTTAAAATCTTTTTCAATTTTGAAGATTCACTAGCTAACTCTGATATATCAAAGTTAACATGAGCAGGTATAAAATCCAAAGTAGGTATAAAAGTTTTATGTATAGAATCTTTATAAAACTTACCAACTTTTAACATATCATGAATACCTATTGAAAAATTAGACTTAACACCCAGACCAATTTGTAGATGACCTTGTGTATCTAAATCTATTAAAAGTACTTCAAAACCTTTAGAAGCTAGATTAACAGCTAAATTTACTGATGTTGTTGTTTTTCCAACACCACCTTTTCTATTTGTAAGTAAAATTGTTTTCACTGTTTTTCCTCTTTTTTATTGATATTTTTGATAAATCAAAGATTTACCAATCTTTTGAGTACGAAAAAGCGAACTAATACGACTCATCTTATCTGCGTGACCTAAAAATATATAACCATCAGGTTTAAGCAGGTCATAGAATGTTACACCAACTTCTCTTCTGCTCTCATCATCAAAATATATCAACATATTTCTTGAAAATATAATATCAAATTTTCCAAGCCGTCTCATCTGATGTTTTTCCATTATATTTGATACTTTAAAATTAACTGCACCTTTTATCATACTATCTATATGATAGTTTAAACCATCTACTTTAAAATATTTTCTTAAAAGGTTGTCTGGTATAAACTGAATACTTCTTTTGTTGTATATTCCTACTTTTGCTTTGTTTATAATTTTACTATCTATATCAATACCTACAAGTTCTATATCTCTTTGAGCAAGAATTGTACCCTCCTCAAGTAAATTTAAAGCTATAGTATAAGGCTCTTCACCACTAGAAGATGGTGCACATAATATTCTTATAACTTCACCATCTGGTTTTGATTCATGTAGTTGTGGTAAAACAATATCAATCAAAGATTCAAACTGATGTTTTTCTCTATAAAAATATGTCTCATTTACAGTTATAAGATTTATAATATCTTGAATAAATAATTTGTTATCACCAAATCTTAAAGTATGAAAAAAAGTTCTAAAATTATTATAACCGTTCTCTTCTAAATAGGGTGTTAGCTTTTTTACAAATGAGTCTTGCTTTTTATCATCGATATGAATACCAGTTTTTCTATATAAAAAATCTCTAACTTTTATAAACTCTTTAAAATTCAACATAACTTACCCTTTGATTTTATCAATTGCTAAATTGATACCAAATGATACATAAGGTTCTGTAGAGAATTTATCTTTAATATTTTCCAAAATTTCAACATCTTCAAGTTTCCCTATCTCACCTAAATAATCTATAGATGTCATTAGAACATTTAGATCATTTTCACCTTTAATAAGATCTATTAACATATCTCTTGAATCTTCATAGTTTACATCACCTAAAATATTAACTGCAAAAATACGGATATCTCTATCCTCATCATTTAATAGTCTTTGAATAAAATCTTTAGCACTTTTCCCATACTCTTGTAAAAAAGTAATTGTTTTATTTCGCAAGTAAGCATTTTGAGATTTCAAAAGTTTAAAAATAATATTATAGTCATCTTCCCTTGTAGGTTTAGTATTGAAATTTGCAAAGGCATGGTCTATTAAAGAGTGGTCTTCGTTACTAACATCAGAATAGTTTTTTAATAACATCTCAAGAATATATGTCATCTCTTGATGGTTTAAAATATAATTTAGTGCTTCAACTCTTGATGGCTCATTTTCTTTGAAATTTTCAAATACCTCTTGAGCTTCAAGAAATGTTCTAAATACTCTAGGTTCATATATTTTTTTAGTTTTTATAAATGCCATAATCTATCTCCCAAACTCTATAATTTTATCTAGAATCTTTGGAAATGGTAACACATCAACTGTACCACCCATCTCAAATGCAACTCTTGGCATACCATAGATTGTTGCCGTTTCTTTAGATTCTGCTATTGTATATGAACCCTTTTTTTTAAGTTCAACCATCCCTTTAGCCCCATCATCTCCAATACCTGTAAGTTCAACAGCAAGTATATCTCTACAATTAAAATTTTTAGATGCAGAGAAAAATAACTCATCAACAGATGGGACAAAAAAGTTTTTACTTGTATTTGATGCTAATTTTACACTTACAAGTCCAGATGCTTTTCTTGAAAAATGAAAGTGATGACCACCACGACCTATGATAAATTTCCCAGGTGTTACAGTCTCATTATTTTTTGCTTCGATAACTTCTAAATTGCTAATTTTATTAAGTCTATCTGCAAACTTTTGTGTAAATGATTCTGGCATATGTTGAACAACACAAACAGGGTGTGGATAATCAACAGGTAAGTTTGTAGCGATCTGTTCAATTAAACCAGGACCACCCGTAGATGAACCTACAAGTACAACTTTTTTTGCTTTTGTAACACGACTTACAACTCTTTTTGTAGGTTTTTTTCCTAAGCTAGTTTTTGTTATATTTCCAGCTTTTCTAATAATCAATCTATTTTTTGATATTTTAGATGCTGCTGTAACTTTTGAGATTATCTCATCTCCCGATTCTTTTACTTTTAAAGTAATAGTTCCAGGCTTTCCAACAAAATCAACTGCTCCATAATTTAAAGCTTCAAATGTAATATCTGCATCACCTTGTGTTAAAGAACTTATCATAATAATAGGAGTTGGTTTCTTCTTCATAATAGCTTTTACAGCACTTAGTCCATCAAGTACAGGCATATTAATATCCATAGTTATTACATCAAAACTAGACTCTAAAGCTTTATCTATAGCCTCTTGACCATTTTTTGCAAAATCTACTTCAAATCCTCCACCGTCAAGAAGTTTTCCTAGTTCTCTTCTAATTAGTGCTGAATCATCAACTATTAATACTTTGTTTCCCATCTTTTAAACCATATTTATATATTTATATCGTTTATTATTGTTGCAATTTTTCCATCTTCAAGTTCAATAGCACAATCAAATTGTACTATTTCACCCTCTTCAACTTGAGCTAATTTTTGTTTTTGATCATCTGTAAT
>JAYEOQ010000088.1:0-3518 GCA_034723215.1 Campylobacterota bacterium
ATCAGTTATCGCACTAGGTGTTGCTAACTGTCTTGTAGAAGCTGTAGATAAAGATCTTTTAAAAGAAGTGATGCTTTCTAAAGTTCCTGCAAAAGTACATGAGATTAATAAACAAGCTTATGACATCGGTTATAGAGAAGCGATGAAAAACAAATAATTATTATTTGTTTAATAAAAAAGGTGCTTGATAAAATCAAGCACCTTTTTTTATGTTTATAATATTTGTATTACGATTTTATTTCCATAAATCTTTTAAATTTGTTGTAGTTTTCACAGGTGTAAACATACTCTTTTCAACAGTTTGTTTTACAACTTTTTTCTTAATAGTAGTTTTTTTAATATTTTTACTTTTTCTTTTATTTGCTTTTTTTAATTTTCTAATATTTTGTTTATGTGTTTTATAGCTTGAACTAAAATTATGTTTTGTTCCATCATATGATTTTACAAAATATAGATAGTCTGATTTTGTTGGAAATATTGCTGCTTTTATTGCTGCTAACTCAACTGCACAAACTGGATTTTGCGGTAACCCTTTATTTTTATATGTATTATATTCACTCTCATCCTCTTTTATCATTTTTGGAGTGATTTTTGTATGTGAATATTTACTATAGTTTAATACACCATCCATTTGAAGTTTCATATTTTTATCTATTCTATTATATATTACACTTGATATTAAAGGCATTTCACCTTTTGATGCTGACTCTTTTTGTATAATTGATGCTATTGTTATATATCTATACCAATTTTTTTTATTATAAATACCAAATATTTTTTTACTAATTTGTTTATATCTATTATCTGTGATTTTAAAAAGATGTTGAATAAGTTGCTTCTCATCCATACCTATAGGTAAATAATATGTGTCAGCTAAAATATTTCCATCTTTTTTGTATGCATGAATTGAATATTGATCAAAAAGTTTATATGTAGATATATTTAATTTTTGTGCCAACTCTTGTAAAAAAAAGTAGTATGTTTCTCCTGGGATTAAAGTTATTTTTTTTAATGCTGCTTTTGATGTTGTAAGTTTGTATAAAAACTCTATCTTTGTCATATTTTGAGATTTTAAATCTATCCATCCGCTTTGCGGTTGTCCAATAAATCTTAATAAAATTTTATCTAAATAGTTTACATCATAATTTTTTTTATCTAAATATGATATAATAGAATTTGTACTGCCTTGTGGTATATAGATAACTCTTTGTGTTTTTACCTCAAATGTAAGATAAAAACTAAGAATAACAGCTAAGACTAGGATGAACTCAATTGTGTTAAAAAAAATAGTATCAGTTTTAGGTGTTTTAATCTTAATTGTTTTAATGTTTTTCTTCTCTTTAATGTATGGTATTAAAATAGATAATATTTCATATAAAAGTATCCATTTAAACGGATTATATTTAAAATATGATAAAAAGCTTATATTAACCCTAGATAAAATTGCAATTAAACCTAAAAAAGAGCAATCTAAAACTAAATTTAATCCATACTATATTAGTTTTATTGATGATACATTAAAATATTTTAAATATATCAAGATAGATAATCTTATATATAATAAAAGAAATATTTTTTTAGAATTTAAAAATAATATATTTATATTTAAAGATAAAGAGTTAGGCTTAAACTTATCTACAGAACTAAACTACAACCAACAAAATCATGGATTTAATATAAAAAATTTAAAAATTAAATATCTAAATAAACCAATAATATATTTTGATAATATATTTGTATCTATTAAAAATGGCAAACTAACTGCAAAAATAGACAAAACCAATAATAAAGATTATTTAACATTTAATGGTAATATTGTTTTCTATACAAATGGTAAATATATTGATATAGATGGAATCTTTTCATATAAGGATTGTCAAATAAATACAAAATTAAAAACAAAAAAACAAATTGTTTATTATGATATATATACAAATCAAGTTAAAAATATAAATATATTTGAAGATTTTGTAAAATTTCCTAAAGAGCTTAGAGTATGGATTATAGATAATTTAAAAATTAAAAATGTAAAGATAAATAATGCTAATGGAAAAATATATTTAAAAGATTTTTCTATAGATTTTAGTACATTAAAAGTTGATGCAGTGATAAACAATGCCATTTTAGATTTTAACCCAAAAACATCTTCAGTAAAATCACAAAAAGTATTTTTAAAATTTAATGGTAAAGATTTAAAATTAGAATTTACAAAGCCATTTTATAATGATTTGAAATTAGATGGTACTGTAGCAACTATCTATGATATTTTAGGGGATAGTGGATTATTGTTAAATATTAAATCAACTACACCTTTAAACAGTACACTTAGAGATTTGATTTTATCTTACGATGTAACACTACCCACTAGATTAGGTTTAATTCAAACAAAAGGAAAAAGTGATTTAATTTGTAATATAGATATTCCATTTAACAATAATCCAATAGATCTATTTGTAAATATTAAGAATACTGATTCAGTATTAAAAATAAAAGATAAAGATATTAATATTAAAAATATTGATTTCACCTATAAAGAGAATAAAGTAACAATAAAATCAAACTTATATTTTGATAATCTAAATCTTAATTTTATAAACAGATCAAAATTAAAAGAAAATAAGATAGATGGTACAATAGATATAAAATCTCTAAATTATAAAGATACTATTCTAGTAAGCAATAAAGTAATCCCTTATAAATCAACATATAAAGAAACTTTAAATATTTTTTTTCCAGAGCAAGATATATACTATAAAAATGATGAAAACAATAATTCAATAATAGATATAAATAGATTATCAAATATAGATAAATATATACCAAAATATACTCTACCTAAAGGTAAGTTAAAATTAAAAACTAAAAACTTTAATAATTTTTTAGTAGAACTAAAAACTGACATCTCATCTTATGGGGTTTATTATAAAAATAACAAAATTAAAGATATTATATTTAATGGTGATATTAAAGATATGAAAACAATAACTATAATAGACAATGTTGGTTTATCTAAATCTACTATCCAACTAAGAGATAAACCAATTATAGATATAACATTTAACAATATGAAATATAAATACATAGATAATAATGAGAGTAAAAATTTATCTTGTAAAAATAAAACTATCGATTTACCAAAAATAAATTTAAATCTAAATAACGGTTCAATTGATTACAATAATAAACTTATCAAATACAAAAAACTAAATATAAAAACAAAAGATGATAAAATTGATATAAATCTATCTAATAAAAATACAAGAATAAAACTGAATATTCAAAATAAAGATATATATTTATATGCAAATAATATAGACACTGAATTTATAAATAATTTTTTTAGGAATCAGGTTGTGGATAGTGGTACTATAGATTTAGATTTAAAAGGGACTCAGTGTTTATTTGGTGGAGAGATAAAGTTAAATGATCTAAATATAAAAGAAGCACATATTTTAAATCAAATTTTATTAGTTGTTAACTCCGCACCATCACTTATAAATCCACTTCTAATAGTTCCA